>CAZZCQ010000331.1:0-1510 GCA_964652285.1 uncultured Tissierella sp. | reverse complement strand
TGAAAAATCAGATTCAAAAGGGAAATATTGGCCATGCATATCTGTTTTCTGGAACTAGGGGAACAGGTAAGACCTCAGCAGCCAAGATATTTTCTCGAGCTGTAAACTGCTTAAATTCAATAGATGGGAATCCATGTAATGAATGTGAAAATTGTAAGGGAATACTAGAAGAGACTATAATGGATGTAATTGAGATGGATGCAGCCAGTAATAATAGCGTTGATGATATTAGAGAATTAAGAGAAAAGGTAGTATATTCACCATCCAAGGTAAAGTACAAGGTATATATAATAGATGAGGTACATATGTTGTCAAAGCCTGCTTTTAATGCCCTGCTTAAGACCTTAGAGGAACCACCAAAACATCTTATCTTTATATTAGCAACTACAGAACCTGAAAAATTACCACAGACAATACTTTCAAGATGTCAAAGATTTGATTTTAAAAGATTAACAAATAAGGATATGGTTTCAAATATGAAAAATATCCTAAAGGATATTGACATAGATGTAGATGGGAATGTTTTGAATCTAATTGCTCGAAATTCAGACGGAGCTATGAGAGATGCATTGAGTTTATTGGAAAAATGTATATCCTTTAGTAAGGAAAAGGTGGAGTACGAGGATGCCATAGCTGTTTTAGGGATTGTCAATAAGGACCTGATCTTTGAATTTATAGATGATATAAAGGATAATAATCTAGAAAAGGCATTGATGAGTATAAATGGAATCATTGCAAATGGCAAGGATATACATCAATTTATTAAGGATATAATTAAGCATTATAGAAATTTGATGGTAGTAAAAGCCTCCAATAATCCCAAGGATATATTAGATGTAGATAATATGGATAGTTATCTAGCTCAGAGTAAATCCATGGATATGGACTATATTTTAAAAGCCCTTGAAGTATTTACAGAAGCAGATGCTCAAGCAAAATGGTCAACACAAGCAAGGATTCTCCTAGAAATGGCAACTATAAAGCTGATAAATATAGAGGAAGAATTATCACTGTTGGAAAGAGTAGAGAGACTAGAAAAGGGAGTAATTCCTATAAAGGATAATATTAAATCGAATAGGGAGGCAATAGCAACTAAACCTGCTGAGAAAATTGTTGAGAGAAAACCAAGTATTAATAAGGAGCCTATTAAAGATAATAAACAAAAGATTGATAAATCAAAGGAAGTAGCAAAACAAACTAAAGTAGATGATGCTAAGGAGCTGGATTTAGCAAAAATTGTAGAGAAGTGGCCAAGTATTCTACAAGAGATTAAATCCAGTAGAATCAGTCTGTATGCACTAGCAGTAGAAGGAGAGATACAATCCTTTAAAAATAATCTCTTGGTTATAGGATATAAAGAAGGGCTTGGTTTCCATTATCAGGCTATTAATAAAGAAGAGAATAAAGAATTTCTAGAAGAAGTTATATCAGCATACTTTGATAATGATATTACTGTGAGATTTGTCTTAGGAGATAAGAAACAACCAAAAGGGTCAAAGGATAGTGATGG
>CAZZCQ010000330.1:1235-1513 GCA_964652285.1 uncultured Tissierella sp. | reverse complement strand
ACAGTGTCTATTACAAATAATGCATTCTTTTATTTAAATCACCTTGACCTCTTTCTTCATCTAAAAGCTTATTTATTAGTTCTTCATATTCCTTAGCCTTGGTCTTATCCATTTCCGCTATGCCTTTAAGTGCATATTCCCGATTTAGCATATTATATTTTTCTACACCTAATCTATGATAGGGTATTATTTCAAATCTATCTATTTTATCTGCTAAAAATGCTATTTCATCAAATAATTTATACACGCTCTCTTTATTATCTGTAACAGATGGAATC
>CAZZCQ010000330.1:0-1225 GCA_964652285.1 uncultured Tissierella sp. | reverse complement strand
ACATGTCTTAACCATATTGTACCATGAAAATCATTTATATAGGATAAAAATTTATTGAATCCTTGCTTTGATTTTCCTGTTATGGCTTTATAACCTTCATTGTTATAATGCTTAATATCTAAGATTATTACATCTACTAATTTTAGTATATCCTTGTAGTATCTTTCGTCACCATATCCACTTGTATCTATTGTTGTGCTGATTCCAGCTTCTTTTAGTAGCTTCAATGTCTCTAGTAAAAACTTACCTTGTAATAATGGTTCTCCACCGGAGAAGGTGACCCCTCCTCCTGACCTATCATAGTATGTCTTGTATCTTAAGGCAATTTTTAATACATCTTCTGGTCGTATATGGTCCTTTGAGAACATGGTTTGACTATCGGGATTGTGACAATAAGCACATCTTAATGGACAGCCTTGTAAGAAAAACACTGTTCTTATACCAGGACCATCGACTAGTCCCATTGTTTCTATTGAATGCAATCTTCCTTCAGTCATTATTATCACCTTTTCTAAATCCTATCGTGGAATGTTCTACTAATTACCTCTAGTTGTTGTTCTTTAGTCAATCTATTGAAGTGTACTGCATATCCTGATACCCTTATTGTCAATGTTGGATATTTAGCTGGATTGTTCATCGCATCTATCAATAATTCTTTATAGAATACATTTACATTTAAGTGAAATGCTTTTTGATCAAAATAACCATCCATAATACCAACTAAGTTTTTTATTCTATCTTCTTCATTATTACCTAATGCTGCAGGTATTATCGAAAATGTATTTGATATGCCATCTTTGCATTTGTCATAAGGAAGCTTTGCTACTGAATTGAGTGATGCTAAAGCTCCAGTCTCATCTCTTCCATGCATTGGGTTAGCTCCTGGCGCAAATGGTTCACCATTTTTCCTTCCATCTGGTGTTGAACCTGTTTTCTTTCCATATACTACATTTGATGTAATTGTAAGAACAGATAAAGTATGTTCAGCATTCTTATAGGTTGGAGTCTTTTTTAATTCATTAATAAACTGTGTTACTAGGTTTATTGCTATTTGGTCTACCCTATCATCATCATTACCGTATTTAGGAAAATCTCCCTCTATTTCAAAATCTATTGCAATTCCAATATTATCTCTTATAGGTTTAACTCTTGCATATTTTATTGCACTTAAACTATCTGCTACTATTGATATCCCCGCTATACCAAATGCCATATACTTATGAAC
>CAZZCQ010000329.1:0-1515 GCA_964652285.1 uncultured Tissierella sp. | reverse complement strand
GTGCTTTTTCTACATCAATATCTAAGGTCATATTTCCATATATCTCTTTACATTTCCCGCAAGAAGCAAGATGTTGCTCCATCGCATAGTTTGTTTCATCACTGGTTAATTTTTCTATATAATTTGGAAGTAAATCTTGAACGATATTACATGTTAGTTCATTATTCATTTCTGGCCCTCCTTGACTAGTTTTTGCTTTCCCCTATAAAAGGTGACACGTGCCCAAGTTTCATTCCTATCTAGAATCTCTCCTATTTCTCGGAAGCTTAATTCACCTGTAAGTCTTAAATATATAACCTCTCTGGTCTTCTCATCTAGAGCCTGAATCCTCTGGTATAATTCAACCTTGGATTCATTAACCAGAAAATCTAATTCAATATTTTCATCAGCTGGAAAGCTATCTATAATTTCCTCCATTGATTTTGAAATTTGTCTATTTCTTTTGCTATACTCCCTATACCATAAATGTTTTGCAATCTGACAAAGCCAAACAGAAACTTTAGAATCACCCCTAAATTTATTATAGGTTTTTAAAGCCTGATAGAAGGTTTCTTGAGTCAATTCTTCAGATAGATCAGCACTATGAGCTAAACTATATAGGTATTTATAAACTGTTTGAAAATATTCATTATAAAGTTCTTCTATATCCTGCACGCCATCACCTCCTATTTATAAGTGTATAAAATTGTTATTTCGTTACAAGTTTTTATAATATTTCTCATTATTTTATTTTATTCTTTACTCTTAGCTAAATTCTACCATACTAATGCTGATATTATCATCATAATATAATAGCAATTATGTTTTAATTCACTCAGTATTTGGGTATATCAATGAAGTAATGAATTTTATAATATGTATAAACTTGTAATCATTACAAATTAAAGGGAGGAAGATTATATGGATAACAAGAAAAATCAAGACCATGCCAATCCTATGGCAAAAAACAATTTAGGAGAAGGTCTACCAAGTAGAAATGAAAGACTAGGAGATACGACCGAATTAAGAACTGCTGCTGGTGCTCCAGTTGATAATAACCAAGATTCAATGACTGCTGGAAGAAGAGGCCCTCTTCTAATGCAGGATGTTTGGTTTATGGAGAAAATGGCACATTTTGATAGGGAAGTTATTCCTGAAAGAAGGATGCACGCTAAGGGTTCAGGCGCATTTGGTACATTTACAGTTACTCATGATATCACAAAGTACACAAAAGCTAAGATATTCTCTCAAATAGGCAAAAAGACTGAAATGTTTGCTCGTTTCTCAACAGTAGCTGGTGAAAGAGGAGCAGCTGATGCAGAAAGGGATATCAGAGGATTTGCACTTAAATTTTATACAGAAGAAGGTAACTGGGACATGGTTGGTAATAATACACCTGTATTCTTCTTTAGGGACCCATTGAAATTTATTGATTTAAACCATGCTATTAAAAGGGATCCTAGAACTAATATGAGAAGTCCTAATACTAACTGGGATTTTTGGTCATCCCTTCCTGAAGCACTCCATCAAGTAACT
>CAZZCQ010000328.1:0-1518 GCA_964652285.1 uncultured Tissierella sp. | reverse complement strand
GGTAAGTCTACTGGGCAAGTAGGATTCAATGGAGTATGTAGTGATTACATACTAAAGAAAAATATAGAGCATGAAAAGAACATTTGGTGTAAATCAGAGGATAGTCTTTGTATGAAGTATTATAATAATGAGATTACTAGAGAAGTATTAGATAATATTTTTGAGAAGAAATCCTTTGTCTGTTATGAGAGTCAGATGCTTAGAGATTGGAAGGCATATGCTGGTACTGTTAGAAGGGGAGAGAATAAGGGGAAGGCTAAAAAGATAGGAAGGACATATAAAAACACACTATGTGTATTAACTACTTGTGACCATGGAGAAGAGGAAGATAGTAGATACATTTATGCTGTGTTTTTGATAGATGAAACTTTCAAAGGAAATAACAAGCAAGAAGGCTATGTAGGTGCTCACTCAAAATATAAGATTAAATTATCCAAAGATGAGGCAAATAAACTATTGTTTTGGAATTATTATGCGAATTCAACCAGTCCTCATAAGGTTTTATGGAACTCTGGTTTGTTTAGATATTTTCATAATAATCAAGCAGCACAGATACTTAGAGATATTGTAGAGATTAAGAAGGATACAGAGGATGAAGAGTTGGCTAAGGAATTTTACCAGTATTTCTGTGATTTAAGTAAAATTGATATTGAAACTCTTGGAGAATTAAATGGGGCATTAAGACAAGTTGAGTTTTCTAAATAGTATTAGGAACATGGGATACCATGTCCTATTTTTTTGTTGCATTATCTATAGATTAAGGATATATTTTAACTAGATGAACCTTACACTATGTGCTGGATTAGTGATAATAAATATAATTCAAAAGGGGAGATCAAAAATGAAGTATAATTTTGATGAAGTTGTTGATAGAAAAGATACAGATTCCATCAAATGGAATGGATTAGAAGAGATGTTTGGCTCCAATGATCTGCTACCAATGTGGATTGCTGATATGGATTTTAAAGCACCAAGGGAAGTCATAGATGCTTTTAAGAATAGAGTTAATCATGGGATATTTGGATATGCTTATAAAACTGATTCTTTCTATGATTCCATAATAAATTGGCTTAAGAGGAGATATGATTGGAATATAAAAAAAGAATGGATTTTATTCACACCTGGAGTTGTATCTGGTTTTAATATAGGGGTGAGAGAATTGGTTGGTCCTAATGAAAAATTGTTAGTTCAGCCTCCTGTATATCCACCATTCTATAGAGTGGTTAATAATAATAAGAAGATTGTCCTTGATAATCCATTAAAACATGATGGTCAAAAATACATAATGGATTTTGAGCATCTTGAAAACCAATCAGAGGATATAAAATTGATGATACTATGCAATCCCCATAATCCTGTAGGAAGGGTTTGGACTAGGGATGAATTGGCTAGATTAGCGAAAATCTGTATAGAGAAGGATATTATCATCATATCAGATGAAATACATGCTGATTTTACTTTTAAAGCTTCAAAACATACTCCTATGGCTTCCATTTCTAAGGAAATAGAAGATAGAAC
>CAZZCQ010000327.1:0-1523 GCA_964652285.1 uncultured Tissierella sp. | reverse complement strand
GGAGGTAAAAAACCTTGGAGACAAAAAGGTACTGGTAGAGCTCGTATAGGTAGTTCGAGAGCACCTCATTGGACAGGTGGTGGAGTTACATTTGCTCCAAAACCAAGAGATTATAGTTATAAAGTTCCAAAGAAAGTTAAGAGACTTGCTATGAAATCAGCGTTGACTTCTAAAGTTGAAAACAATGAAATTATTGTAATAGATGAGTTGAATTTTGATGCACCTAAGACTAAGGACATGGTAAATCTATTAAACAAATTAAATTCAGACAAAAAGGCATTAATAGTTACTGCTGAAAAGAATGAAAATGTTATTAGATCAGCTAATAATATCCCTGCAGTACAGACAACAGTAGTTAATAACTTGAATGTTTATGATATACTAAAATACAATTCATTTATCATAACTAAAGATGCAGTTAGAAAAGTGGAGGAGGTGTATGCATAATGCGTATTCCACACGATAT
Source organism: uncultured Tissierella sp. (assembly GCA_964652285.1). Taxonomy (GTDB): domain Bacteria; phylum Bacillota; class Clostridia; order Tissierellales; family Tissierellaceae; genus JAAYTL01. The sequence continues at coordinate 1,057 of CAZZCQ010000327.1, read as the reverse complement.
TATTATTAGGCCAATAATAACTGAAAAAAGTATGGAAGATATGGCATACGGTAAATATACTTTCGTGGTAGATAAACGAGTAAACAAATCTGAAGTTAAAAAAGCTATTGAAAGTATTTTTGGCGTAAAGGTTGAAAAGGTTAATACCATGAATATGCTAGGTAAGGTCAAAAGACAAGGTATGCACTCAGGTAGAAGACCTAGCTGGAAAAAAGCAATAGTAAAATTAACAGATGACTCAAAGAGAATTGAATTCTTCGAGGGTATGGAATAGAAGCTTGATAGAAGGAGGGAAAAAATATGAGCGTTAGAAAATTTAAACCAACTTCTCCTGCGCTAAGACAAATGACAGTTTCTACATTTGATGAGATAACTAGTACAGAACCAGAAAAATCTTTATTAGTTAATTTAAATAAGAGCGGAGGAAGAAACTCTCAAGGTAAAATCACTATCCGTCATAGAGGTGGTGGAGCTAAGAGAAAATACAGAATAATAGATTTTAAAAGAGATAAAGATGGAATACCAGGACGTGTAGCGTCAATTGAGTATGATCCAAATAGAACTGCAAATATAGCACTAATTAACTATGCTGATGGTGAAAAAAGATATATACTAGCTCCTCATGGTTTACAAGTAGGAGATGTTATAGAATCTGGTGAAGATGCAGATATTAAAATAGGAAATGCATTGAAACTAAAAGAAATACCAGTAGGTACAACAGTTCATAATGTCGAATTAAAGCCTGGTAAGGGTGGCCAAATGGTTAGGTCAGCTGGTTCTGAAGCACAATTAATGGCTAAAGAAGGGAAATTTGCACAACTAAGATTACCATCTGGTGAATTTAGGCTAGTAAGTGTTGAGTGCCGTGCTACAATTGGGCAAGTAGGAAATATATCACATGAGCTTATTACAATTGGAAAAGCTGGTAGATCAAGACATTTAGGTATTAGACCTACAGTAAGAGGTAGTGCAATGAACCCAGTAGATCATCCACATGGTGGTGGAGAAGGTAGAGCACCAATTGGTAGACCTGCACCAGTAACTCCATGGGGTAAAC
>CAZZCQ010000326.1:0-1559 GCA_964652285.1 uncultured Tissierella sp. | reverse complement strand
ACTATCTACAAGGGTATTCTCACCTGTTTGTAGGCTATAATACCCACCATTAAAGCTAATATCTAAGTAATCAATAAAATCAACATCCTCAGGAAAATTGGATGTTAAGTTCTGCTTTAATCTATATATCTGAACCCTCAGCATATTCTTTGGATCGTAGGACTCATTTTCCTGCCAAAGATTATCTATTATGGATTCAGGTAATAATTTCTTATTCTTGAAGGTTATAAAATATTGAAATAATCTATACATTTTATAGGATCTACTGCCGGATTCCAATATAGATTCATCATTTAATTTTATATCAAATTGACCTAATGTTTTAATATATAACTTCATATGTGTCACCTCAATCTAGAATCATATTACTAATGATACTAGTTTATCACAGGGTATAAATGTGCTAAGTATCACCTTTTTAGGAAAAAAAGCTTAAAACTATTTGTTTTAAGCTTAGCAATATCTGATATTTTTATCTTTATTCCTTATCGAAATCTTCGTCCTCTTCATCTTCATAACATTCACAGTCTTCATCATCACAACAACCATCAAAGAATTCGTAATCAAAATCATCATCAAACTCATCATAATCATCTATATCATATACTTCTTCTTCAAGATCTGCTAAATCTTCATCAATAAATTCAACATATTCTTCTAAATCCAATTGTTCTTCAATAACCTCTTCTAATACATCAGCAAATTCACCTAAAACATCGATAATCTGAACGAGTAATTTACCCTCATTTGTACTTTCATCTACTCCTAAACCCTCTGCTAAGCCTTGTAAATATGATACCTTTTGAAATAAGTAATCCATGATAATCCCTCCTGTTTTTTATTTTTAAACTCTAGACATATACTCCCCAGTTCTGGTGTCAATTCGTACCCTATCTCCCATTTCAACGAATAATGGCACATTTATTGATAGACCCGTCTCGACAATTGCAGGTTTGGTAGCACCTTGTGCAGTATCTCCTTTAAAACCAGGTTCAGTTTCAGTTACCTCTAATTCCACAAAATTAGGAGCTTGAACTTCAAATGCCTTTCCCTGGAAGAATCGAATAGTTGCATTATCATTTTCTTTAATATATTTAATAGCTTCTTCAACTGCATCCATTTCCAAAGGTAATTGCTCATATGTCCCTGTATCCATAAAATAAAACAATACACCATCATTATATAAGTACTGCATTTCCTTTGTTTCAATATTAGCTCTTTCAAACCTCTCAGTTGGATTGAAAGTTACATCCTTACTTGCTCCAGTCATTACATTTTTAAGCTTGGTTCTTACAAAAGCTGCTCCCTTACCTGGCTTAACATGCTGAAAGTCAACCACTTGGTAGACATCCCCATCATAAACAAAGGTAATTCCCTTTCTAATATCTCCTGCTGATATCATGCTTAACCTCCATTAAAAGTATATTTCTGTCATCCAAAGCCTACTCTGTCATTCCGATTCCATTCTGTCATTCCGAGCCTGCGAGGAATCTTAAGATCCTTCACCAACCATAATGTGCTCCGCAGGAAATCTTTGGGGAGTGCCCCAGGTATATGTT
>CAZZCQ010000325.1:0-1577 GCA_964652285.1 uncultured Tissierella sp. | reverse complement strand
AGATTGACCGAAGCATTAGGCAATAATATGAAGATAGAGGATTTAATAATCAATGACTTTAGTTGGTATGATGATAATGATATTCAACTACTTTTAGGCAAGACTGTAATTCAGGTAATTCCAGAGAAAAATAAAGTACTATTAGATAACCAAAATGGGATCTCATATGAGAAGCTTCTACTAGCAACTGGAAGCAATCCATACAAACCACCTATTAGGGGAAGCTATAAAGATGGCGTATTTGCTCTGCGAGTATTGGATGATTTAACATCAATTAGAGCTCATATTCAAAAGATTGATAGGGTAATAGTTATTGGAGGAGGTCTTCTAGGTATTGAAGCTGCCTGGTCACTAAAGACCTTAGGCAAAAAGGTGACAATAGTTGAATTCGCACCTTATCTACTCCCAAAGCAGTTGGATAGAGAATTAGGAGAGGAATTAGCTAATAAACTAAGGGAGCAGGGAATCGGTATTCATCTATCTCATTCAGTTGAAGGGATTGATGGTAAAGATACTGTAACTGGTATATATCTAGAAAATGGCGATGTTATAAAGGCAGATGCCATATTGATTTCCACAGGTATAGTTCCAAACATCGATTTGGTCAAGAAGACTACAATTAGGATTAATAGAGGAATAGTAGTGGATAATCATCTTAAAACCAACATAGATAATATATATGCTGCTGGGGATGTAGCTGAATTCGATGATTTGATAGTGGGTCTGTGGACTACAGGAAATGAGCAAGGAAAGATTGCAGCAAGGAATATTTTAGGATTTAGTGATGAATATATACATCCTAAACCTTTCACAAGCTTAAGAGTTGGTGAAATCAAATTATTTTCAGCTGGCAATATCTTAGACTATGATAAAATCTATGAATATAGAGATGGGGAAGAAGGCTTTGTAAAGAAATTATTTGTAAAAAATAATAAACTTGTAGGTTCTATACTATTTGGTGATATAATAGAAATGAATTCACTAAGGAAATCAGTGTTTTCGAATGTTGATATAGATACTTATTTGAAAGATACTCCAAATTTCAAAAGAAAATAGGGGGAATTATATGGATATTCAATTTTTTGGAGCTACTAAAATTGTTACAGGATCAAATTTTCTATTAACCACAAAGAGTCATAAGATTCTAATAGATTGTGGGATGTTTCAAGGAAATGCTGAAAAGGAAAGAATGAATTTTGAGGAATTCCCTTATGATGTTACTGAAATTGATTATTTAATATTGACTCATTCTCATATAGACCATAGTGGGCGAATTCCAAAACTAGTCAAAGATGGATTCAAGGGAAAAATCATTTGTACAAAACCTACATATGATTTATGTAGTATTATGCTGTTGGATAGTGCACATATTCAAGAATCGGATGCTAAATGGGAGAATAAAAAGAGACATAGAGCAGGCAAACCAGATATTGAGCCCTTGTATACTACAAAGGATGCAGAAGAGAGTTTAAAGTATTTTGATCCATACTTATATAATCAAAGAATTCATTTAAATGATGAAGTTACAATCCGTTTTAAGGATGCTGGTCACATATTAGGCTCATCAATAGTTGAAA
>CAZZCQ010000324.1:0-1581 GCA_964652285.1 uncultured Tissierella sp. | reverse complement strand
TTAAGTGTATATACAAAGATAGAAAATCTGAAGGGCTTTCTTCCAACCCCAAAGTTAATATATAAAGAAATGAATTTAATCTATAAAATAATAAGAGATACATTTAATGAAAATAATTACCAAATAATTGTAAACAATAAAGAAGTGTATGATCATATTTTAGAATTAGGCAATTTCTACTCATATTCAGTTGAAGACAGGCTTACCTTAGATAAAGACTTTTGTATTGAAGAGAGCAAGGGTATCCAGGAGGATATAAATCAAGCCTTTAATAGAAAAGTTAGGTTAAAAAGTGGAGGATACATAGTAATAGATGAAACGGAAGCATTGACTGCTATAGATGTAAACACAGGTAAATATACTGGTGGTTTATCCTTAAGGGATACTATCTTGCAGACCAACCTTGAAGCAACAGAAGCGATTGCTAGACAGATTAGGTTAAGGGATATAGGTGGGATTATAGTAGTTGATTTTATTGATATGAAAAGCAAGGATGACATATCAGTGGTATTATCCAACTTAGCAAAACACTTTAAAATTGATAGAAATAAGCCAAATATTATTGGCCTTACCAAATTAAATCTGGTAGAGATTACTAGAAAAAAGATTCGACCTACATTGGACAATACCATCTCCATAAAATGCCCAACCTGTCTAGGAAGGGGAAGAATTCAAAAATAATCAAATATCTATAGGGATATTTATGCTTCCATGGAATTTTTTTACTAAGGTGATAACTAAATCACTCAACTAAGATTGACAGGTAATATCCTAGGTAATAGAATAAAAATATGGAATTTAGGTTGTCAAAAAAATCAATAGTATATAAGGAGGCAGATTTATGAGCATATTGGTGAGAGGGAAGTATTTGATTACAGATGCTAGACTTGAAGAAAAGGGTATTTTTAGCGACTATGGGGTATATATCGAGGATGATGAGATTACAGAGATTGACGACTTTTATAAGTTACATGCCAAATATCCTAATACAAAGGTAGTAGGCAATGGTAAGCAATTAGTAATGCCTGGCTTAATAGATGCACATAGTCACGGGCAAGGATTGTCATATTTTGAAGAGGGTTTTAGATATGATTATTTAGAGAATTGTATATTAGAATGGGCCTTATCACGTGATAATGAGCTTAACTCATATTTGAATGCTGTAAGGCATATACAAAGTGGATGTACTACTACACACCATAATGATAGGGGTAAACCTTTTGATAAAGCTGCACTAGTTAAAGCTAAGAAGAAAATTGAAGGATATAAAAATGTAGGGATAAGATTATCCTATTCACCAGCAGTTAAGAATGTTAATGCAATAGCACTTGAGGATAAAGAATTTTACAAGACATTACCCACTGATTTACAAGAATTCGCAAAACCTAGGACATTTATTGATCATGATAAAGTGATAGATGATTATATGGAATTGTTTTCAAATCTATATGATACCTATAACAGTAAAGATTTAAAAATCATATTTGGGCCAAGTTGGGTACAAGGCTCAACTGATGAGTTTTTACTAAGGGTAAAACAAAAATCAGATGAATTAGGTGGTATTCCTATTCATATTCATAC
>CAZZCQ010000323.1:0-1586 GCA_964652285.1 uncultured Tissierella sp. | reverse complement strand
CTTTTATTACCCATGATTACAGTTTGAAGCACTTCACAATCATCATATTCAAAGTGGTCTTGTTTTAAAACGGACATACGAACATTTTTATCAATGGATATTTCTCCAGTATTAGGCTCAATTTCACCGGAAAGTATATTTAAGAAAGTAGACTTACCAGCTCCATTAGCGCCTATTACACCGTAACAATTTCCCGGGTTAAATACTAAATTAACATCTTCAAACAACTTCTGCGCACCATATCTTAAGCTTAAATTATTTATACTTATCAATTTTGAATCTCCTTATCTAATAATAATATCAAAGTATTATACCATAGATTATTAATATAGGTATAGTAAATAGATTTTATTTATCAATGGAATTTATTGTGGTTGAATTAATATATGTTACAATAAAACATGTAATGATAAGTCGTATTTATAGATTCATGTGTAGTATGAATGGCATTTATTAAAGAAATATTTTAGTTGAATTTCTATTATAAGGAGAGAATAGTATGGAAATTGTATATGGATTACAGATATTAAATATTTTAGTCGTAGTAACTATTGTAGGACTAAGCATATATGCTTTAATACTTTTAATAAAAGCATTAAAGATTTATATTAATAAAAATTCATGATGTAGAGGTGGAGAGATGAGGCGAAGTAAAGGCACTATATTTGTTGCTATTGTGGCTATCATTATTCTTTCCTGTGTAATTTATGTTTTCGCAGGAACAAAGGCTTGTGAAGAACTCATATGGGATTATCTTGAGGAAAAAGGATATAAGCATACTGAAGTTCAGAGCATCGATGTTAAGCACTCTTTTTTGAATATTATTTTGTCTTATAACGAATGGACTATTGCGGTTGTTTATACCGATGAGCCTACATCTATATATTATTATCACATAAAAGATGGCAATCTTATTGAAGGTGGCGTTTCGGGAACAACTGATAAAGAAGATTTGAAACATTAGTCCCGATTTATAGACATAAAGAGGCATTTGATTGTATTGATTTAGAACAATAATCAAGTAAAGGAAGTGGTGTTTTGGATAGCCGAATCCACCGAATAAAGAAAAGCATAGAGAAATAATGGAAAAAAGGGCCAGTCTGGTATATAGATAAGATTTATTTTTGGATGATATAAAAATATGATTATAAAAGAAGTGTATGATGGACAAGAAAAGGGAGGGATTCAATGTATAGTGAAATCAACAATGAAATGTATAAGCTAAAAGAAAAATTAAGAACAAAAGAAAAGCTAGTATCACAGAGGGATATGCTAAATAATGATTTGGAAGGAAAAAGAAATATCAGGGATAATCTATATAGAGAATTAGTGAAAGAGAAGACAGATGTAGAAAAGCTTGAAGGTTTAAGCTTTAGCTCAATATTCTTGACTTTGATAGGAAGAAAGGAAGATAGATTAGATAAGGAAAGAGAAGAGTTTTTATCAGCTGAATTGCGTTATGAGGAGTCCCTAGAGCTGATAAAAGAGTTACAAAAGAAAATAAAAGAAACAGATAATAAATTGATAGATTTCACAGATGTTGATGATAGATATAATAAACTTATTAAAGAAAAAGAAAGCCTTCT
>CAZZCQ010000322.1:0-1602 GCA_964652285.1 uncultured Tissierella sp. | reverse complement strand
GATAAAAAGGACGCATATCCAGGATCTTTATCAGGTGGTCAAAAACAAAGAATCGCGATCGCAAGGTCCCTTGCTATGGATCCCAAATTGATGCTTTTTGATGAAGTAACCTCTGCACTTGACCCGGAAATGGTTGGAGAGGTACTAAATGTAATGAAGGATTTAGCTGCATCAGGGATGACCATGGTAGTAGTTACACATGAGATGGCTTTTGCAAAACAAGTAGCTGATAGGGTAATATTTATGGCAGATGGGGAGATAGCAGAAGAAAATAGTGCAAAAGAAATTTTTGAACATCCAAAAAATCCTAGGACTATTGAATTTTTGTCTAAGGTATTGGAGTATTGATATATTAGAAAGTAATATAATTTCGATTGATTTTATCAATACCCTATGTTAAAATAGTTATGGTAATCAGAGGAATTATTTTTGGAATAATTCCTATAGGAGGTGTAAGGATGCAAACTGTAGTTTCAATATTTTTGTTAGTATCCGCTTTAGGATTAATAATAAGTGTTTTATTGCAAGAAGGTGATGAAGGTGGATTAGGAGCTGTGGCTGGTAATTCACCGGAATCTTTATGGGGTAAAAATAAAAGTTCAAGCAAAGATGCTGTTTTACAAAGATCAACTATAATTTCAGCAGTAGTATTTATTGTTTCAACATTAGTATTAGCTGCTAATTAACTAAGGAGGATATAAAATGGATTTTGCAATACTATCTGCGCCAATAGCAGGTATATTAGCATTGTTATTTGCATTCTACAAAGCGAAGAGTATCGATAAGGTCGAGCCCGGAACTGCTAGGATGCAAGAGATTGCTACTTATATCGCTGATGGTGCTATGGCATTTTTAGGGAGACAGTATAGGTCATTGAGTATTTTTGTTGTGCTATTATTTGTAATTCTATGGCTAGTACCAGAGCTTGGATTGAGTGTAGCAATATGTTTCTTAATTGGAGCACTATTTTCAGCTCTATCAGGATATGTTGGCATGAAGGTAGCAACTAGAGCAAATGTTAGGACAGCAAATGCAGCAATGGAATCAGGTATGACAAAAGCATTAAATGTTGCATTCTCAGGTGGTTCTGTAATGGGAATGTGTGTAGTTGGCTTGGGAATATTAGGTATGGGAGTGCTTTACATAAGATATGGAGATCCAGATATAATTACAGGTTTTAGTTTAGGAGCTTCATCTATCGCTTTATTTGCTAGAGTCGGTGGTGGTATATTTACTAAGGCAGCTGATGTAGGGGCAGACCTTGTAGGTAAAGTAGAAGCAGGTATCCCTGAAGATGATCCAAGGAATCCAGCTGTTATCGCAGACAATGTTGGAGATAATGTTGGAGATGTTGCAGGAATGGGAGCAGATTTATTCGAATCATATGTAGGAGCTATTCTTTCAGCTATTACTTTAGGTGTGGCAGCACATGGAGAAAAGGGTGTACAGTTTGCATTAGCTCTATCAGCTATTGGGGTGTTGGCCTCGATGCTTGGAGTTTATTTCGTTAAGGGTGATAAAGATCCTCAAAAGGCATTAAATAATGGATCATTAGCAAGTTCTGTTATTACCATAATCGCAGCTTTCTTCTTAAGTAATTAT
>CAZZCQ010000321.1:0-1603 GCA_964652285.1 uncultured Tissierella sp. | reverse complement strand
CTTATAATCCTCTCTATGTGCTCATGGCTCTCAGTTATAACCGCCACTTCTATCTCAACATCTGCAAACTTATTGTCCCCTCTATATCTATCATGGGATAATTCTATAATATTAGCATTTTGCTCACCTAAAATATGGGTGATTCTACCCAATTGTCCAGGTTTATCCTCCACATTTACACAAAAAGAGAATCTTCTTCCACGGGATACAAGACCATGGTTTATCAACATATTTATTGATAATACATCAATATTACCTCCACTGACAATACATACGATTTTTTTGCCTTTTATATCTAATTTTCTGCTTGCAGCTAAACTAAGTAGTCCTGAGTTCTCAGCAATTAATTTATGATTCTCCACTAGGATTAAAAAGGCATCCATTAGCTCATCATCAGTAATGGTGATTATTTCATCCACATAATCCTTTACTATTTCATAAGTAGTGGTACCAGGACAGCCAACAGCACAGCCATCAGCAATAGTAACCACACTATCTAAGCTAGACACATGATTATTTTTTAGTGCATGTTTCATTGAAGCAGCACCAAGAGGTTCCACGCCTATTATCTTTATATGAGGATTAAGCCTCTTAGCAGCAACAGCAACACCACTAATTAGGCCTCCTCCACCTATAGGCACCAATATATAATCAACATCTGCTAGTTCATCGAGGATTTCAAGGGCAATAGTGCCTTGACCTTCAACAATATCCAAATCATCAAAGGCATGGATAAAATTATATCCACATTCTTCTTGGAGCCTTCTAGCTTCCTTGTAGGCATCATCATAAACATCACCAAATAATACCACATCTGCCCCATAGCTTTTAGTTGCATTGATTTTCAATAATGGCGTAGAGGTAGGCATGACTATAGTAGCCTTAATCCCCAATTTTTGGGCTGATAGTGCCACACCTTGAGCGTGATTTCCAGCAGAGGATGTGATAATTCCCTTTGATTTTTCATCATCAGATAACTTGGAAATCCTATTAAATGCCCCTCTTATTTTGAATGAACCAGTAACTTGTAGGTTTTCAGGCTTTATATAAATCTCATTATTAGATTCTTTGCTGAACACTGGACTATATATCAACCTTGTTTTCGCAATAGCATCCTTAATATTCTCTCTTGCCTTGTTGAAATCCAATGTTTCTGCAATATTTTTCATCTTATTTCCTCCCTAGAAAAGGCCTATTAAAAAATCTTCAATAGGAGTATATTCTAAATCAAATGTGTTAGCAACTGCCCTATAGGTTATTCTGCCATTTACCACATTAGCTCCTTTAGCTAATGAATTATCTTCCTTTAGTGCCTTCTTCCATCCCTTATTTGCAATCTTTAAAACATAAGGGATAGTATTATTTGTAAGTGCAAGAGTAGCAGTCTGTGGTACAGCTCCAGGGATATTTGGTACTGCATAGTGAAGTACACCATGTTTTATAAATACTGGGTCCTCATGACTTGTAGGTTTTTCAATCGTAGCCACACATCCACCTTGATCAATAGCCACATCCACAATTACACTTCCCGGTTCCATTAGTTTAACCATTTCTTCTGTAATTAATTTTGGAGCTTTAGCTCCAGGTATAAGGACAGACCCTA
>CAZZCQ010000320.1:0-1608 GCA_964652285.1 uncultured Tissierella sp. | reverse complement strand
ATTTGACAATTTGGATGAGGATTTCCCAAACAATATTGGTTTTGTAAGCTTGGAGGAGGAGCTGTATTATGATTTTGATGGGAAGGTAACTAATAGCAATTATAATTTTAGGACTTATTATGTTGAAGATGACAAGCTGGTGAGAGTAGCCTATAATACTTCAAATCCTTCATTTTATGATAGTGAAAGGCTATCTGGCTATAATCAGATTTGTGATGGAATAGTTGAAGCTAACAATTGTAGCCTAGATAAGGAGAACAGGCTAATCAGGCTCGGCTTTTCTCTGGATAGAGGGGCAGGACCCCTCTTGTTGAAAACTGCTATAAGTATTAGATGCGATATAGAGTGACAGGAAGAGGGTTTTAAGAGGTGCTTATGAATAGAAAAGGTTCGATTGCTCTAGTATTAATCTTGTTGATGACTTTTGTGCTGTCTACTTGCGTCTATATGATCTATCTGGTAAGAATACAAACAAATATTGTCAGCAATTCTCAAAAGAGTGTTCAAGCTAGAATTACTGAAGATGGGGATATCCATAGAATTTTATATGATAAATCTACTTTTGATGATATATTACTTACTGAAATCTATAAGCTTATAAGAAACAAAGTGCCACCATATATCTCTAAGGATTCTAATCGGGATGGAATTCCTGATGGATACAATATCAAGATAGATACACTGGCTAGTATAAAGTCTGTAAATCTCAGATTGGAAGCTAGTAAAGAACTAATGAATAAAAAATATAAGTCAGATGAGAATTTTGCTGATGATACCAATATGATTTTGAGATTTAAGAGTGATTTTGAAGGAAGGGGCAACCTTGTAGAAGTAAGGGCAAAGCTTATCAATAGATTGTTTGAGATAGAAGAAGCCTATATTGATGAACAATATGTTTTGAATGAAAATTTGTCAGTTGATTTTTATAGCTTGATGGATCTTTGTGAGGATGAGATATTTGACTTCGATCCCAAAGGACCTTCCATGGTGGTGAAAATGAATTTAGATAAGAATGCAAAGATTGATGAGAGATATATTGTAGATGATTGTGGCAATATTATTATGACATATAATCATCTGAATTCATATGTCCTGTTAAATATTAAATCCAAGGATGATAAACCTCTTGTTGAATTAAGAAATAAAAATGTGGAAAAACTAACCATGAGGGGTAATATATATTGTGAGGGTGATTTAATAATATCTACTCCTTTTGAACTACAAGGGAATCTTATACTAAATAATGGGAGTTTGATTGTAGATAGTGATAGCAAACCAATTTTTAAGGGTAAGATATTCCATAGAGGCAATGGTTTCATTGATAGAGATGAGATTGAGCTTGTGAGTGAGAAAAGACACATATATAGATATGGATCTTTTCTTCCTGGATTTTTGGATATTAGAATTGATGTTATTAAAAGTTGATTTATGGCAATAATATAAATTATATAAACTTTGCTCTTGTAGGAAATTACAGATATTGGTATAATAGGACTGAGACAGATAATCTCAAATTTTTGCCTCCCTGTCATCTTGAACCTAGTGCAAGATCCGTTTAATATTTGCAGAATAGTCCGGCAGTAACCGAACTTCACTTAGAAATGACAA
>CAZZCQ010000319.1:0-1613 GCA_964652285.1 uncultured Tissierella sp. | reverse complement strand
GAATGGATATACGAGATGAAGACCTTACTGGTGATAGAAACATGGATATGTATGGAGCTTACTTGGATGGTAAAATGATTGGTACCGTTTTTTTAACTGAAGATGATAAGGAAACTGCTAGAGTTAAAAGTGTAGCTATTTTAGAGAAATATCGAAGACATGGATTAGGTAGATATATGATGGATTTTATTGAGGATAGGGCTAGGGATAAGGGTTATATAAAAGTCAATCTAATGGGTAGAGTTTCTGCAGAAGACTTTTATCATAAACTTGGTTACAGTTCTATTAGCAAACACTATGATTATCATACAATTCCTCATTTAGATATGACTAAAGAACTTTAACTTTACATTTATAGCTTAATATTTTATTAGGCTATTTTTTATTGAATTGAAATTGATCAAATAAGCAAAACTCTTTCTTTCTTAAATAATGAACCATCATTATTTATTTTCATATAGTATATTGAGAATAATAATAAAATCAAGATATTATGATTAAATATCAAACAATCTCTAATTTTAATAAATTCCCAAGAAAATAAAAAAATAACTGAATTTTTGATTAAGTTATTGCATATCGAAATCTGCATTGCTGTTTTAAAAAAAGATAGGAGATGATCATATGGATTATGATAATAATTCTGAATCCAATTCCAGATTTATTAGAAGAGAAGAAGTAGTTAATATTCCAATATCATTATATAAGTCTATGCAAGGAAGGTATTTTGTTGGACAAACTGAAACTCTTTGGGTAGGAAATGATTCAAATGCTTGGGCAGGTTTATTTAATCCGTGTAGCTCAGATATTGATTTATTTGCAAATGTATATACTATATCGAACTTTTCTAATCAATATTTAACAGTTGAAGTATGGCTTAATCCCCAATTTTCTGAAATAGGAAGTATATCAAAAATGGTTTCTCCAGCAAATACAGCTCTAAAACCGAGACCAGATAACAAGGTAGATATAAGATTCGTACAATCAACAGGAGAATTCCCTAAAGTCGGAGTAAATATTTTTGATAGGATTGTACCACCTAATGGAACTCTAGTAAGTGAAGAAGATGGTAAATTTATAATCCCATCTGGTGGAAACTATTCGATATTTATAAAGACTTCAAGTTCTGAACTATCTAAAGTTATAGTTGCCTTTGGATGGTGGGAGGAACCTATGAGGTAACAATGAGTGTATGAGTCATTTTTAAGTATTCATCGACTAAGAGGGTAATCTGACATGAATAAGGCAGAAGACTACTTCCAAATTAATGGAAATAGTCTTCTTATTTAATTAACAACTTAACCGTATGTTTTAATGCATTTAATCCTAATTCCAAGGATTTTTCTTCAAAATCAAATTTATCATTATGATGAGCTGCCTTTAGATTTGAACCAAATATAAAATAAATTGCTTTCCCGCCATTATTTTCTACTTCGTTCATCATATAGGTAACATCCTCCGAACCACCTAAGGATCTAGCAACATCAATATTGAAACCTTCTTTTTTCAAGTGCGTACTAACAAAATCAACAAATTCTTTATCATAAATATTGTACGCTGGTGCACTCCCAGCTTCAACTATACTGTATTCTACATCAAATGACTTTGCTGCA
>CAZZCQ010000318.1:0-1631 GCA_964652285.1 uncultured Tissierella sp. | reverse complement strand
GATAGAAGGCTTAGAGGGGACTTTTAATAATCCAAAAGCTGCGATTATGGCTCGAGGAGTTATAGAGATTGCCAATATAGTGGAAGCTTCTGGTGGAGATAGAGAGACAGCCCTAGGAGTTGCTGGAGTAGGGGACTATTATGTTACAAGTCAAGGTGGTAGAAATGGGAAATTTGGTTTACTTCTAGGGCAAGGTAAATTTATGGAAGAAGCTTCAGAAATTATGAAGAACGCAACGGTAGAAGGGTTATCAATGACATTAAACGGATTTAAATTTTTACAAGGATTAGAAAACCAGGGATGCTTAAATCTAGAAAGAGATCTTCCCTTGTTTCTAGAAATCTATAATATTTTATATAAAGGTAAGTCAATTGAAGAAGCCATAGAGAGCTATTGGAATAGATTCTGATTGAGATTCCAGTTCAATAAATAAAATATTTTGAAAAAGTTTATATATATTTTGAAAAAACACTTTAAATTAGTAAAGAGATGTAGTATAATGATTAGAAATATATATTTTCGCTTGGAATAGGAAGAGTAAATCTTTTAAAATCACTAGAGAGAGAAGTTCACCGGCTGAAAGGCTTCTTGGATTCACTAGATTGAAAACCACCTATGAGCTCAATCCTGAAAATATTAGGGATTTGCGTTTGCTGCGTTAAAGCTAGTCATGCTATTTTGGGTGGAAACGAGATATACACTCGTCCTATTTTGGACGGGTGTTATTTATTTTCAAATAAAGGAGGAGAGCAAATTGAATGATGTAATTGTAGTAAAATTTGGAGGAAGTTCATTAGCAGATAGTAATCAGTTTATAAAAGTTAAGGAAATCATAAGTGCTGATGAGAGGAGAAGATTTGTAGTGCCATCAGCCCCAGGTAAAAGAAATAGCCAAGATCATAAAATTACTGATTTACTGTATATGTGCTATCAACTGGCTTCCCATGGCATTAATATCGATGAAGTCTTTAGCATTATTTCAAAAAGATACCAAGATATATGCCATGAACTAAAACTGGATATTAAAATCAAAGATATCTTGGCAGACATAAAGACAAAGATACAGGAGGGAGCCAGTAGGGATTATACAGCAAGTAGAGGTGAATATATTAATGCAATCATCTTGTCACAATACTTAGGATTTGAATTTGTTGATGCAAAGGACTTGATACTTTTTGATGATGATAATAAGTTGAATTTAGAAAAGACAATGGAATTGACAGCTAATAGATTATCTAAGGTTAAAGAAGTAGTTATTCCTGGATTTTATGGTGCTAATAAGAAAGGAGAAATTGTTACTTTTTCAAGAGGGGGTTCTGATATTACTGGTTCTATAATAGCCAATGGGGTAGAAGCAAGTCTTTATGAAAATTGGACCGATGTATCGGGTTTTTATATTGCAGACCCAAAAACCGTTGATAATCCAAGACATATTGAAACCATTACCTATAAGGAATTAAGAGAATTATCATATATGGGAGCTCCAGTCCTTCATGAAGAATCAATTTTCCCTATTAAGAGTAATGGGATACCTATAAATATAAAAAATACAAATATTCCAGAAGACCCAGGTACTATGATAGTAGATGATTTATCTCCAGTTAACTATAGTGAAACTATAACAGGCATTG
>CAZZCQ010000317.1:0-1639 GCA_964652285.1 uncultured Tissierella sp. | reverse complement strand
ATCATGGATTCTATGATTAACTATGGGGCAAATCCTGGTAGGTCTGGACATAAATTAGCATTAAAATCAGGAAGAGGGGTATTTGAAACTAGGCAATTATTATCTCAGTTCTTCAATACAGGAAATCCAATGAATATAATATTTACCTATAATTGTACTGAGAGTTTAAATATAGGAATAAAAGGTATCTTAAAATCAGGAGACCATGTGATTACTACATCAATGGAGCATAACTCTGTATTAAGGCCAATCAAGTACTTGGAGAAAATAGGAGTTAAATCAACTATTGTTAGTGCAGATTCACAGGGATTGATAAATCCTATTGATATAGAAAATGCTATAGAAGCCAATACAAAATTGATAGTAACAACACACATATCCAATTTAGTAGGCAGTATAAGTCCAGTTTATGAGATAGGGCGAATTGCTAAAAAGCACAATATATATTATCTTGTTGATGCAGCCCAATCTGCAGGTGTATATGATATTGATGTAAAGAAGATGAATATAGATATCTTAGTCTTTCCAGGTCATAAGGGGTTATTAGGTCCCCAAGGTACTGGGGGAATATATATTAGTGATGAAATAGATTTAGAGAGTATTTTTCAAGGGGGCACCGGCAGTGACTCAGCTTCCATTATCCAACCTAATATTAGGCCCGACAAATATGAAAGTGGTACAATTAATGCTCCAGGGATTATAGGTCTTGGTGCAGGTGTTAGATATATTATGGATAGAGGAATTGATAATATTAAGAAATATGAAGAAGGGTTAACTGAGCATTTTATACAAGGGATAAAAGATATAGAGGGGATAAAAATCTATGGACCACTGGCAAAAAGACAAGGGCCAGTGATATCCTTAAACATTGGTGATATTGATTCTTCTGAGATAGCTTATATACTTGATGATCAATATAATATTGCAACAAGATCTGGATTGCATTGTGCTCCATTTGCACACAAGACAATTGGAACCTTAAATCAAGGTTGTGTGCGATTTAGTTTTGGGATATTTAACACGCATGATGAGATTGAAATAGCATTAAAGGCAATAAAGGAGATATCATAGGGAAGGTGGAAAAATGGAGAGTTTAAAATCATTTATATCTTATTATTATTTAGAATTCATATTTGGATTATCTATAATTTCAATACTATTAATGTTCATTATAATTATTTCACAATACAAGACTAGAAAATTGGCAAAGAGATATAATAATTTAGTCCATGGAATAGATGGAATAAATATCGAAGATTTGTTAATCAATATAAATAAGGACATTGAGGGTTTAAATAGAGATATAAATATGATGAATAAAAATATAGATGAAATAGAGACCAAACTCTCCTTTGCAATTAGAAGAATAGGTTTTATCCGATACAATGCTTTTGATGACATAGGAAGTCAATTGAGCTTTTCTATAGCCTTGTTAGATGATTTTAAGAATGGTTTTGTTCTCACTAGTATATATGGTAGGGAGAATACAGTTTCCTATGGAAAGCCAATAAAAAATGGGACAAGCAATATACCTCTTTCTGCAGAAGAAATCATAGCTTTAGATAGAGCAATAAAGGGAGAATACGGTCTAAATATATAGGGGGTATGATAGATAAAATGAAAAAATACTTGTTTGTAA
>CAZZCQ010000316.1:0-1650 GCA_964652285.1 uncultured Tissierella sp. | reverse complement strand
AATTATATTTGTCAAATATAATCTATACTGTTACATTCTTTTTCTTTTTATCAATCAATTCATCTATTCTACTTGAGTATTCATCTAAATCCTTGAAATTAGGTACCCTTACTATTCGATTTTCTTTTGTATTATAAAACTTTGAAACAGCTCCAAGTCCTGCTCCTATTATCGTTTCCTTCTCTTCCATCATAGATATATTATATATACATTCTTTGTTCGGTTTGCAATAACCTATATTCTCTAGATTTCCAATTATTTGTTTTTGCCTATATAGGTAATAAGGATACATCCCCATTGCCTTTATCTTTAATTCTGTCAAATCAAACATATCACTTATGACCTTAGATTCTTTCAAAATGTCATCTTTATGATTAATAATATTTGAACCTTTTTTAATTGCTAATGCATGAACTGTAATATTATCTGGATCTAATTCTCTAATTCTATTTATGGTGTTATCTATCTCCCCTATCCCTTCTCCTGGTAGGCCTAATATGATATCCATATTTATTGTCTTAAATCCAAGCTCTCTAGCTAGATAGTAAGTGGAAACGATTGATTCTACATCGTGATTTCTTCCAATTGTCTCCAATGTCTTGGGGTTCATAGTCTGAGGATTGATACTAATCCTATCAATTCCCATAAATCTTAACATACCTAACATATCATAGCTTAATGTATCAGGTCTTCCTGCCTCCACAGTAAACTCTTTAATATCAATATCTCTAAACGAATCCATAACCGTTGCAATTATCCGCTCTAATTCACTTATCTTTATAGCTGTTGGTGTACCACCACCAATATATACTGTATTTAAGCTTTTATATTCCATTATTTCTTTTATTTTCTTTATTTCATAAATTAGAGTATCCACATATCCACTTACCCTTTGACCCTGCTTTCCTATTGAAAAAGATGTAAAGGAACAATATGAACATCTACTTGGACAAAATGGTATTGATATATATAGACTATATTTATCATCATCAATAGGATATAAGTGATTCCTTTGAGTATATGCGACATCCATCATCAACTTAGCCTTTATCTCATGAATCCGATATTCATTTATTAGTATGTTTTTTATTCCCAAATCATCTAAACCAGCACTAATCAAATTATGAGCAATCTTAATAGGCCTGATACCTGTCAATATTCCCCATGGTATTTCAAAATCTATTAAGTCGATTAATGAGTCATATATGGACTTTTTTAAAGCATTTTTAATAATAACATCCTTAGTAAGGTTTTCAATGGAAATACTATCTACATCAACTAGATTTTCTTTAATTAAACTATCATTGAAATACACTCTAGTTATTACTAAGGTCGTGTCCATATGCTTTACTAAGGAACTGTATATAAAAAACCCTTCCACATTAATCTCTTCTTCTTTTTCTTGAAAATAAATTTCCTTATCCGGGAAGAAAACTCTAATTAATTCAAACAACTCATGTTCATAATCATGTCCAAGCATTAATACCGTTATCAAACAAATCACCAGTTTCTTAATTTACAAATGGATTATACATCTTTTCTTCAAAAATTGTAGAATTTTCACCATGACCAGGTAATATTACCGTATCATCATCAAATACCAGCAATTTTTCTTTAATAGACTTAATAATCTGATCAAAACTACCACCT
>CAZZCQ010000315.1:0-1655 GCA_964652285.1 uncultured Tissierella sp. | reverse complement strand
ATGTTTTAGTCTACCAATGAGTTCATTTATGTCCGCACATTTATTACTTATTAATTCCAGATAGAATAACATATAGTTCAAGTTTTCATAGGTATATCCGAATTTTATAGCATTTTCTCGGAGATAGATATCATACTCGAGATAATTCTTGATATATTTAATTGCATTATATGGTGCTAGTATAGCTATTTTTTTGAAGTCATACTTTAGTTCCCTAAGATTCTTTTTATAAAAGTCATTTACTTCTGGAAATTCACGAATTCGATCAAAAATGCATTGATTTGAATTCAATGTTTTTGCATAGTTAATCTGTTTTTTGGAGATATAGCCTTTAATCTTGTAGTATAGGCTTTCATATATCTCCATATTGCTGGTATCCTGTGCAAATATCATGAGATTGATGATATCATCTACCAACCAATGTTTAAAGAATCTTATCTTTTTATCCCTCATATAAAAAGGGATTCCATTTTCCTCAAGTATATGAATTAAGCCCAATGAAGAAAGATTATTTCTATATAGGATTGCTGTCTTTGACAAATCCTTATCATTTAATTCATCAATAATATAAGCATATTGATCTATGGGAGATTTTACCTTTATTATATTTATTGGCAATATATGTTTATTATTTGTAAAGATATTTTTGTCATATCTTTTGGTATTGCTTTTGATGAATTTATTACAAATAGATACAATATTCTTTGATGATCTATAATTTTCCTCCATCAAATATATCTTTCCATCTTTAAAATGATTATTAAAATCCAATAAACCCTTTGGATATGCCCCTCTAAAACCATAGATTGATTGGTCATCATCAGCAACTATGACTAAATTGTTTCCAGGAAGGGCAAGGATTTTTATTAATTCAAGTTGGATTTTTGAGGTATCTTGACCTTCATCCACTTGAATAAAGTCGTATTTATTCCTATATTTTTCCAAGAGGTATTCATTGGATTTGAGTATTTCCATGGAAATAGTCAACATATCATCAAAATCTATCAATTTATTCCTTCTTTTGTAATTCTCATATTGTCTAGATATGGTTATGAGATTCTCAATTTCCCTATTCTTCTTAACAAATTCATCCATATCCAGCATCATATTCTTTACATAACCTATTAAATTTAGCAGAGTGTCCAGTTTCTCTTCAGTTATATGATTTTTGTTGACCTGTAGATATATTTTTTTTAGTAAAGAGTATTTATTTACTTGATTCTTCTCATCTTCGATTAATCTATATTGAATATTATTTATATATGCATATTCTCTTATAAGTCCATAGCAAAAGGCATGAATAGTCGAAAAATGGATATTTGAGTTTAAAAGATTAGGATATGTCATCTTAAATCGATTTTTCATATCCAATGCAGAAGCCTTACTAAAGGTTATAGAAAGAATTTTGTCAGGATGGACATTATGATTTTTGATTAGGTTATAAGTCCTATGAATTAATACCGTGGTTTTACCAGCACCAGGAACAGCTAATATCAATGCAGGACCATCTATATGATTGATTGAATTGACTTGCTCATTGCTTAGTTGCAAATTTTACACCTACTTTACTCTATATTGACACTAATATAATATCATAAAAATTGATAATGTATAGTTGATGATAGTGAATCTTTGAATCTAGTAATAATTTTCAT
>CAZZCQ010000314.1:0-1658 GCA_964652285.1 uncultured Tissierella sp. | reverse complement strand
AAGCTTATTAACAGAGAGTTGGAAATGGTGAAAGCCAACAGTAGGTAGATATGTAATATTCACTCCAAAGCAGATTCGTTAAACGACTATTCAAGTAGACGAATACGAAAGCCCATCGTTACAAGGGATAAGACTGTTAGGTCTGATGAGTGATGACTTTGTCATAATTAGGGTGGTACCACGGATATAATCTTTCGTCCCTATAAGTACAGCTATATGCTGTATTTATAGGAGCGAAAGATTTTTTATATGCCCTAACCCGATTTGTAGTGCACTACAAATCGATGGTAGGCCAACCGCAACGAGCTCCGAATTTACACGACCAAAGGGAGTGAATAAATTCGTGATGCAAGACTGCGATAAAATTTTAAGGAGGAGTTAAAATGAAAAAAAGTGTAATCAATAAATTAATGTTATTAGGGATGGTAGCTTCATTATTTTTATCAGCTTGTAGCTCAGGAGGGACAGATGCTTCAAGTAAGAAGGATTATACAATTGGAATTGTTCAATTAGCAGAACATCCTGCATTAGACGATGCTAGAAAGGGATTTGAAGATGGTTTAAAGGAATTAGGGGTAGATGTGGAAATAGTCTATCAAAATGCTCAAGGAGATATCCCAACGACTGTAACTATTTCTCAAAAATTTGTTAATGACCAAGTAGATTTAATATACGCAATAGCTACAAATGCTGCCCAAAGTGCAAAACAGGTATCTCAGGATATACCAGTTCTCTTCAGTGCTGTGACGGATCCTGTAGAAGCAGAAATAGTTGCTGATTGGGACAATGTAGGTGGTAATGTAACAGGTACATCAGATAGGGCCCCTATTGCTGAACAACTAAAGATGTTCAAAGAGTTGGATCCGAGTATAGAGACAATAGGTATTATATATAATACAAGTGAAGATAACTCACAAATACAAGTAGAAGAAGTGTTGGAATTAGCACCAGCAGAAGGTTTAATGGTGGAGACTGTAGGAGTAAATAATATTAATGATATAGCACAAGCTATAGATTCTTTGCTAAATAAAGTAGATGCTTTATATGGTGTAAGTGATAATATGGTTGCCTCATCTGTAGAATTAGTATCTCACAAATTAATTGAACACAATATGATATCAGTATGTGCAGAGGAATCACAAGTTGGTGGTGGACTCTTAATAACAAATGGTCTTAGCTACTACGAATTAGGTAAACAAACTGCTGAAATGGCAAAACAAATATTAGTGGATAAGGTAGCTGTATCTGATATTCCAGTAGGATTGGCAGAAAATATCACCGTAACAGTTAATGAAAATACTATGAAGACCCTTGGCCTAGATGAAAATTTACCACTTCTTAAAAATGCAGTTAAAGTGGGAAATTAGATTATTAAAAAATTTCATATGCTACGCTTAAGATTATATCCCCTTAGAACTTAATAAAAATACTTCAAAAATAACACTTGACATTAGCAGTTTAAAGTATTAAAATAGGTTTTAAGTTAAAATGCATTGAGGGAGAGAAAGATATCCTTGATTATTATTAGAGAGTTGGGAAGGGTGAAAACCAACAATAACAAGATATGTAATATACACTCCTAAGCAGATTCGTTGAAAATATTTAGTAGACGAATACGAAAGCCCATCGTTACAAGGGATAGGACTGTTAGGTCTGAT
>CAZZCQ010000313.1:0-1659 GCA_964652285.1 uncultured Tissierella sp. | reverse complement strand
TAATCTATTTGTTTTTTACTAAGTGTATAGATCCAAGTACCATGTTTGCCAACCCAAATCCTAATATCCCCGAAATCAACATTGTTTCTGTATCCATCTTCTTCAGTTTTTTTACATTTAAATCAGGAACTTTTGAATAAAGTGCTGCACCTGTTACTGCTGTACCAAGTACTGTTGGTATTATCCCTTTTCTCATTTTTATACCTCCCCATATAATATAGACTTTTCATGTTCTATATTATTTTTCACTTATAAAACATTAATATACTATGAGAAAATTGGTTATAACTCAATATTGGCTACATTCTTTCCATTCAAAAGTACCTGTACATTAATCTTCTTATCACTATATTTTTCTTTTATTGCTTCAGCATATTCTTGAGCAATTACTTGAGCTCTCTCTTCACTTACATCATCATTTAAGATAATTGCACCAATTGCCCATTCATCTCTTATATAGATTTGCCCATCAGATACCTCTTCATCATCTAATAGTTTTTTAGTCAAATCTATATCTTGATCAGGATTTGGAGGAATATCACTAATATTATCATTAATATCATCATCATTTATATCATTATTATTTTGAGCACATGCTGAAACCAATACAAAAATTACCAGTATCATGCAAACAAATATCAACTTTCTTTTATCATCCAAATAAAACACCTCCTCTTAATACTTTAGTATAACCATTTCTCATAAGGTTAATAGACGGTGTATTTGTTAATTTTTGAAAAATAAAAAGAAAAGATTATTAAGACATAAAATTCTCAATAACCCAATTTGTTACTTTATCGACTAAGGCCATTCCTTCTGCCCTTGTTAAATAATCATTATAGCGTTTTTCGTCAATGATTATTTCCTTTTTTAATAAATTATTATAGTATTCTTCTCCCCAATGTAATACATCTTTCCTATTTGCATTTTTTGCTTCTTCTATCATAGCATCTTTATTCAATGAAGTTCCTGGACAGGTCTTTCCTGCGTTTGGATTATCTCTATGAAATACTATGGATGATTCACCATATTTTTCTATGAAATATCTCATGAGTTTTAATATCTCTTCTCTTTGTCTGCCTAATAATCTATCATATCCTAATTCATTATATATGTTGGTTTCAGGCATATCAAAATTTCCTATCATTTCAATTGCTAAAGCACCAGTATTCCATCCTTTTATACTTGCTGGAGTAATATCAAAAGCCCTACCGGTCAACCATTTTCCATCTGGAAAAAGTGTTAAATGTTGTCCTATATCTGACCAAGCTAATGAGTTCATGTGATAGTCTTTCATTGCTTTTTGCATTGCTCCATGATTTGATCCTGTAAAATTCTTATGTGTTGGCTTCCATGTGTGGTGAATATGAAGTTGTTTAAAATTAAATTTGTCCAACTCTTTGGCTAATTCATCAAATCCTAAGAATCTAAAATCACTCATTGATTAACCCTCCATAATTTATATTTATCTATATGATATATATACAATTGGACATCTTTTGTACCATTCTCAAAATAAAAAAAGCCTAAGTGGCTCTAATTTTATATGGCGGGAGTATGTGAGAATCGAACTCACCTAAGACGCTCTTAACGCCTCAAACTGGTTTTGAAGACCAGAGAGCCCACCAGGACTCATCTACCCCCATTCAATTGTCTCGA
>CAZZCQ010000312.1:0-1660 GCA_964652285.1 uncultured Tissierella sp. | reverse complement strand
ACATCATATGCAATCTTTTGATCATCAGGTATTAAAAAGCCAAAGTTCTTGTTTATTTCAATAGTACCAACTATAAACTGATTTTCCCTATTTAAAATTCGGATTATTTCCCCTTCATCTCTTCTATCATCATAAGACTTCTTGATAATATTAGCTATGACTTTATCCCCATGCATCGCTCCAGCCATATTTTCTGAAGTAATAAATACATCAGCTCTAGTCTTATCATCCGCTACTACAAATCCAAATCCTCTCTCATTTCCTTCTAACCTACCGACTAATAAATAATCTTTATTTATAGATGTATATTTTTCTTTTCCTGTTTTGATTATGAGTCCTTCTTTCTCTAAACTATCTAGAATTTTATAGAACTCTTTCTTGGCACTTACATCAATATCAAACTTAGCAAGAATTTCTTCCTTTATCATTGGTTTATATTCATTAGAATTAACAAATGTCAATATCTTTTCTCTTATGGTCATTTTTTAGCCTCCTATTATGAGCTCTTTTCACTCTTAAGATAGTATTTACCCGATTAGAGAAAAATAATGTAAGTTTCCTTACATTATTTAATTTTACCACCATATTGAATTCTATTTAATAGATTAGCTTCAAAGTTATACATATTTGATTTCTTGTCTTCATGAGTTATTAATGCTATATTTATCAATTCATCAACCAATCTTTCAAATGAGATATCTTTGCCTTCCCATAAGTAGAATCCAAATGAACCTGGAATAGTATTAATCTCATTTACAAATACATTTTCATCTTCATCTATCAAGAAATCTATTCTAGATGCTCCCTTAGCATCTATACAAATGAAGGCTCTCTTTGCTAATTCTTCTATTCTCAATCTTAATTCATCGGAAATATCTGCAGGGATAATCCTTCTTTCTCCTGATGATTTCCCACCTTTTGCATTGCTCTTCACATATTTGTCTTCAAAGGTCAATACATCTTTCCATCCTAAAGGTTCTTCACATAATGAGGTAATCACTTCTTCATCATAGCCCATTACTGCACAATTGATTTCCCTTGGATTATTCACTGCTTGTTCAACTATGATTTTTCTATCATAATTTACTGCTATTTCTATTGCATCAATTAATGCTTCTTGATTCTTTGCTATATTTATGCCTATGCTTGAACCTAGATTGGCTGGCTTCACGAAGACTGGATATTCTAGTCTTTCTTCTATATCCTTTATAACAAGCTCTTTCTTATCCTTCCAATTGGTCCTATAGAACCAATAATAATTCACTATAGGGATGCCATTTGCCTTATATACATCCTTCATTAGAATCTTATCCATCCCAACGCTTGAAGCCAATACCCCACAGCCCACATATGGAATATCCATAAGTTCAAACAAGCCTTGGATGGATCCATCTTCACCATGAGTTCCATGTAGTGCAGGAAAGACTAGATCAAGACTACCTAATACTTTCTTCCCAAACAATCCTACATCCTCAGGGTTAGGATAATAATTATAATTGCCAGCCTTAGGAGAAATAAACATCTCTTCTGCCTCTGATAGATTCCCCTTTTTGAAATTTGCAAAGTTCAATAAAGATGAACCAGTTAACCATTTCCCTTCCTTGCTTATATAGATTGGTACAGGCTCATATTTCTCCTTATCCATATTTTCCATTACTTG
>CAZZCQ010000311.1:0-1687 GCA_964652285.1 uncultured Tissierella sp. | reverse complement strand
AGATAGATGATAAACTCAGGAATGGTAAAGAACTAGGAAGATTAGCTGGTATTCCAATAGGAATTAAAGATAATATCATGACAAAGGATATGAAGACCACTTGTGGCTCCAAAATGTTAGAAAACTTTATCTCGCCATTTGATGCCACAGTTATTGATATTATCAAAGCAGAAGATGGAGTTATCCTTGGTAAGATGAACATGGATGAATTTGCAATGGGGGCAACAACTGAGACATCCTACTTTGGCTCCACAAAGAATCCTTTAGATATGGAATTAGTACCAGGAGGCTCTTCAGGAGGCTCTGCTGCAGCAGTGGCTGCTAAGCTAGTAGCTATTGCCTTAGGCTCTGACACAGGCGGATCTGTTAACCAGCCAGCAAGTTTTTGCGGTGTGGTTGGGTTGAAACCAAGTTATGGGAGAATTTCTAGATATGGGCTAGTCCCTTTAGCTAATACACTTGATGTAATAGGTATATTAGCTAAGGATGCTTTGGACGCAGCATTCTTATTATCAGTATTATCTGGATATGATGAGAATGACCCTACTTCTATTTCTCAAGAAATAGCTCCAAATTATGAATGTAATGTACCAAGCAATGATGCTTTAGAAACTATCAGAATTGGGATTCCTAAGGAATTAAAGGATATAGAAATAGATGATTATGTTAAAGAGAATTTTTTAAAAACAATAGAATTGATTAGAGAAAAGGGTGGGCAAGTAGTAGAGGTATCACTTCCCAACCTAGATTATGCTCTTGAAACATATCTATTGGTTGCAAATGCAGAAGCAAGTGCGAATTTAGCTAGGTATGATGGCTTAAGATATGGTTATAGAGCTAAGGAATACGATACTCTTGATGACTTGTTTATTAAATCTAGAACGGAAGCTTTTGGAGATGAAGTAAAGAGAAGAATAATGCTAGGGACATATATATTAAGGGAGGACCATGTTGAGGATTATTATATGCAAGCTTTAAAAGTAAGGACATTAATTAGAGAGGATTTTGATAAGGCCTTTGAAGAATGCGATGTATTAATTACTCCAACATCTCCGAGGTTACCATATAGGTTAGCTTCAAGAGGTGAAGAAAATCAAGCAGTAGACTTTTATAAAGGAAGCTTATTCACTATTCCTGTTAATCTTGCTGGAATTTGTGCTATGAATATTCCCGTATTTAATGATGGTAGCCTTTCTATAGGTGTTCAACTGATAGGTAACAAGTTTAAAGAGGAAGATATTGTAAGTTTGGGACATTCAATTGAAAGGATGGTGAAATAATTGAGGTATAAGACTATTATAGGTTTGGAAATACATGTGGAACTAATGACGAATACAAAGATATTTTGCTCTTGTGCCAATGAATTTGGTGGGGAAGCCAATAGTCACTGTTGTCCAGTTTGCCTAGGCTTACCAGGTGCTATACCGATACTCAATAGAAGGGTATTGGAGTATGCAATAAAAGCTGGAACTGCCTTTAATTGTGATATATCCAATTATTTAAAGATGGATAGGAAGAATTATTTCTATTCAGATTTGACTAAGGGATTTCAAATTTCTCAAGACAATTTTCCTATATGTAGTGGAGGATATATTGAACTTGACCTAAATGGTGATGAAAACAAAAAAATCCATCTATATAGGATTCATATCGAAGAGGATACAGGAAAACAAATTCATACTGAAAA
>CAZZCQ010000310.1:0-1699 GCA_964652285.1 uncultured Tissierella sp. | reverse complement strand
ACGAGAAAGATATAGAACAAGAGGAGAAATGGTTAGAGCATCTGTGATTGGATTGGCATTACTTGCAATTGTATCTACAACATTGACTAGTACAGATATAAGCCGTCTAGTAAAACAATGGAATAGACCATATATAGTTGAACAATTAGGTATATATTCTTATACAGTTGCAGATTTTATTAAAAATACATTTACACCAAGCATAACTACACTAGCTGAAGAAGAAGTAGACTATGTATTAAGTGATTTGGTGGAGGATAATAAAAGTGCTCAAGTAGAAAATGAATATAAGGATATCTTTAAAGGTAAGGATATCTATATTATTCACTATGAAAGTGCCCAATCCTTTGCTATGGATTATGAGGCATCGGATGGTCCTGTAACTCCATTTTTGAATAAGCTAGCATCAGAAGGATTATACTTTAGTAATTTCTATCCTCAACATTCTGTCGGGACAAGCAGTGACAGTGAATTTACTTTTAACACATCTCTATTGCCCATAAATGATGGTACTGTATTTATAACCCATACGGATAGAGAATATGTCACTTTACCTAAATTGTTAAAGGACCAAGGCTATAATGCAATCAGTATGCATGGTAACAACGGAGATTTTTGGAATAGAAACATAATGCATAAGTCATTAGGATTTGACATGTTTTTTAGTCAAGAAGATTACGAAATAGATGAAGAAATTGGGTTAGGCTTGAGTGATATGTCATTTTTTAGACAGTCTGTAAAAAAAATAAAGTCGATAAAGGAATATGATGACTCACCAATTATGGCTACTTTGATAACATTGACCAATCATTTTCCCTTTGATGATATTGGATTATTTGAAGAATTCGATGTTGGTTACTTAGAGGAAACTGTTATTGGCAATTATCTAAAATCCTATCACTACGCTGATACAGCATTGGAAAGTTTTATCAAAGGAATGGATGATGAAGGTTTGTTAGATAATGCAGTAGTAGTAATCTATGGAGACCATCATGCTAAAATAACAAAGGACGATTATGAAAAACTCTATAATTATAATGAAGAATTAGACACCTATTATACTGACGAGGATTCTCAATATGTAGATATTGATATAGTATTGAATAAAGAATTAAAGAGAACCCCCTTTATCATATGGTCTAAGGGTTATAAGCTTGCTAAGGAAATAGATACTCCAATGGGTATGGTAGATGCTTTGCCGACTATTTCGAATATGTTTGGAATTTTTAATCCTTATCAATTAGGTTGTGATATAATGTCAGTAGAGAACAATACTGTAGCATTCCCTAATGCAGACTGGATAAATGAGGAGGTATATTATACAGCATCTGATGAGAAATACTATAGTCTTGAAACCCATGAGGTTATAGAGAATGATAGATTGTTAATAGTTAATGAAGATGTAGAACACAAAATTTTATTATCCAATAATATAGTTCAAAACAACTTAATTAGATATTATAATGATGTATTAGCTCATAATAATAAACCTATTAGAATAAAGAATGATGATATATCATAATTTCAAGGTTATTAGCCAAGCCAATTGGTTAATAACCTTTATTATTAGGATACTATTAATTTATAAATTCTTGGGTAACAAATTAATGAAGTATAAAAGAATACATAATAGTAATTGATTTTCAAAGAATGGCATGATTAATACAAAATTTGGAGGTGGGATCTTGTCAAATGTACA
>CAZZCQ010000309.1:0-1707 GCA_964652285.1 uncultured Tissierella sp. | reverse complement strand
CATAGTGAAGGAACTTGAAAGGTTTGAACAAGAGATTCCTTACAGGCTCGGAATGACAGGATGTAGTTCGTAATTACAGGATGTAACCCGGAAGAATGATAGGCTATGAAAGGATACTTTTGATAGTATAAATATTTAATGTTAAAAAAGCGAGAGGTGAAGGCATGGGCTTTAATATTTTAGTTTGTGATGATGAAAAGGATATTGTCAGTGCTATTGAAATCTATCTAAAAAGTGAAGGATATAATGTTATTTGTGCCTATGATGGTGTAGAGGCTATGGAAAAACTTGAGGAAAATGATATTCATCTTATTATCATTGATATTATGATGCCTAGACTAGATGGAATAGCTGTTACATCTAAAATAAGGGAGAAGGATAATATACCAATAATCATTCTAAGCGCCAAAAGTGAATATACAGATAAGGTGCTAGGGCTAAATGTAGGAGCTGATGATTATATTACTAAGCCATTTAATGCTATCGAACTCTTAGCAAGGGTTAAATCAAATTTAAGGCGGTATGTGGAGTTAGGAAGTATGGCTAAAAAGGACGAAGGTATTTTTGCTGGTAGGATTAGTCTTAATGATAAGACAAAGGAAGTTAAAATGGATGAAAATATAATCAATCTTACCCCAAATGAATATGGAATATTGAAGTTGTTGATGGAGAACAAGGGAAGAGTATTTTCCTCTAACGAGATTTATGAATATGTATGGGATCAACCAGCCTATGATGTAAAGAAGATAATATCAGTTCATATAAGCAATCTTAGGGATAAACTGGAAATAAGTCCTAAAGAGCCAGACCATATTAAGACAGTATATGGAATGGGATATAAGATAGTAGGTGATTAGATGTTTCAAAGATTAAAGTCTAAACTAAGATTTATAATAGAAAATGCCTATATGGAGCAAATAATGTTCTATTTAATTATTCTTTTATTAATAATAATCGGATTTTCTATGATGATTATATATCCCACAGCTCTTTTTATCAGGAATATTACCGGTAGATTATTAGACCCTATTGTCCCACTGGCAAGAACAGTATTATCTTTTGGATTTATTTCATTAACAGGAATTATATTTTATATATTATCAATTATATTTATTATAATTGTTAGGGTAAGAAAAGGGAAATTTCGAGATGGAATGCTAATCTACGATGTTTTTTTTAATTATCATAGAGATTTTAAAACCATGTCAGGTGTAGTTTTAGCAGCTATATTTATGATATTTAATATAAGCTATTTTCTATATGAAGTGGCTCTTCAAGGTTTTGAGCTTTATAATGTATTTATTTTTACCGCTATAAGCATTATATCATTAAATCTATTAGCCTATATAGGTCAAATAAATAAGATTTTGATATCCATAAAGAATATAGGTGAATTTGATGAAATTGATACTTCATCAGGTGGTCAGTTTTTATTTACCCAAGAAGCTATTGGAGGCTTAAAAAAGATAGATAAAAATATAAAAACTGCAGTTGATGAGCAATTAAAATCCGAAAGGCTAAAGACTGAGTTAATTACCAATATATCCCATGATTTAAAAACACCATTAACTTCCATTATAAATTATACAGATTTACTAAAAAAATATGATACAGAAGATGAAGAGGTAAAAGAATATGTAGAAGTTTTGGATAGAAATTCTCAAAGATTGAAGGTTCTTATAACTGATTTAGTATATGCTTCTAAAG
>CAZZCQ010000308.1:0-1727 GCA_964652285.1 uncultured Tissierella sp. | reverse complement strand
ATAAATAGAGACATAGGGGCTTTCGTTGCTGTAGAGGATAAATATGATGGATTAAGACCAAAAAAGGAATTGCTCGGTGCATACTCTGTTGGTGATATTATTGAAGTGAGAATAAATAAGGTATTGGAAGATGGGAAGTTGGATTTGAGTTTACGAGATAGGTCCTATATCCAAATGGATACTGATTCTAAGGTAATCATGAAAAAACTTAAAGAAAATGGTGGTAGCCTTCACTTAGGAGATAAAAGTTCTCCAGATTTAATTAGAGATAAGCTTAGGATGAGTAAATCTGGATTCAAAAGAGCCATAGGGCGATTATATAAAGAAGGAATAATCAATGTCTCCGATTATGAGATAAAACTTAAGCAATAGCCATATAATTTAGAGGAGGGATTATCATGATAGTGACTACTACGCCACAGATTGAAGGCAAAGAAATCATTGAGTATAAGGGTATAGTATTTGGAGAGATTGTAGCAGGGGTCGATTTTATGAAGGACTTTGCAGCAGGCCTAACCAACTTTTTCGGTGGAAGATCAGGTTCATATGAAGGTGAGCTGATTAAGGCAAGGGAAGAAGCTCTCAAGGAAATGGAGCAAAGAGCTATGAAAATAGGTGCAAACGCAGTAGTAGGTGTAGATGTAGATTATGAAGTTCTAGGTCAAGGGAATAACATGCTTATGGTAATAACTTCTGGAACAGCAGTAGTTATAAGATAAAATTTGTTAATTAAATTATTTAGCGTCTCTATACAAAAATGCCCGAATATGCTATGATACAATAGCGTCTGTTAGAGCGTTTATTATAATTATAGGAGACAATAGATGAGGTTTTGGAAAGACAAAGAATTTTTGAAATCAATGTTTGCAATAGCATTACCAATAGCATTACAAAACTTAATATCAACATCAGTAAACATGGTAGATACATTGATGATTACAAGCTTGGGAGAAGCAAGTTTAGCTGCAGTTGGTTTAGCAAATCAGGTATTTTTCTTTTATGCACTGATAACCTTTGGGATAAATAGTGGTTCATCTATTTTTATATCACAGTATTGGGGAAAAGAAGATGTTATAAATATTAGAAGAATCTTAGGAATAGCATTATTTTTAAGTGTTACATTGGGAATTGTTTTTACAATAGTAGCTTTCTTTTTTCCAGAATTCTTAATGAGGATATTTATTGATGATGCAGAGGTTATCAATATAGGAGCAGATTACTTAAAATTAGTATCATTATCTTACATAGTTACAGCCATAAGCTTTGCCTATAACATTGCACTTAGAAGCACTGGTAGACCAAAGATTCCTATGATCGCTTCATTGATATCATTCATTACTAATACTATATTCAACTATATATTGATATTTGGGAAATTCGGATTTCCTGTTTTAGGCGTAAAAGGAGCTGCCATAGGTACCATAATAGCTAGATTCGCTGAACTCATATTTTTACTTTATACAATATATTCAAGCAAAGGAATCCTAGCTGCAAGAATTAAGGATTTATTAGATTGGAACAAGGAATTTATAAATAGATTTATTCAAACAGTAGCGCCAGTAATCTTCAATGAAGGTCTTTGGGCATTGGGGCATATAATGTATTCTATAGCCTATGCAAGTATTGGTAAGGAAGCAACAGCAGCCATTCAGTTGACTACGACCATCCAAAATATCTTTTTTGTACTAGTAAGAGGGTTGGGTAGTGCTTGTGGGGTTATGATAGGA
>CAZZCQ010000307.1:0-1739 GCA_964652285.1 uncultured Tissierella sp. | reverse complement strand
GAACAGTTCTTTTTTGATATCTCAGTTAAGTATGCTCTTACTTCTAACTCCGACTTAGACTCATCTAAATCAAAATTCCTTTTTAAAGCAACTTCCTCCGGAATATCATCAAATAATTCATCTAAAGAAGTTAAACCAATAGCTTGTAACATCTTTTGTTCATCATCAGGTGTAACACTAATATAAGGAAGCATATTATTCCTCCTCTACAATTAACTCTTCATATTCCTCACTTGTCAATAATCCTTCTACTTGGTCCATATCTGTGATTTCAATCTTTACAATCCAGTTTTCATATGCATCTACATTGATTAATTCTGGAGAGTCCAACAATTCTTCATTAATCTCTAAGATAACTCCATCTACTGGCATATAGACATCAGAAGCTGCCTTTACAGATTCAATAGCTGAAAAATCATCATCTTGCTCAAATTCATCATCCACTTCTGGAAGTTCTACATATACAATGTCACCTAGTTGGCCTTGAGCAAAATCAGTTATTCCAACATATGCCTCATTACCATTAATCTTAAGCCATTCATGATCTCTTGTGTAATATAAATTCTTTAATACTGCCATTTTTCATTCCTCCCAATATTTTAATTAACTTGATACTTCAATTGATTATCTATTCTTTAAGAAATTCTTTTTTATTACTTTTGCCTTGGCCTTTCTATTTCTAATCAATATCTCAATCTCATTCCCTAATTCCGATTCACTTACCTTGATCAATCCGTTACCTATGTTCATGTTGAGGCTTGGGCTCATATACCCAGTGGTTACATGGCCTATTATTTCATCACCTTTATAGATATCATATCCTTCCCTAGGAATCCCTCTATCTATCATCTCAAAGCCTACCAGTTTTCTCTTTAATCCATCCTCCCACTGTTTGTTTAGACTGTCACTGCCTATGAAACCATCTTCCTTATCTAATTTAACAAAATATTTAAACCCAGCTTCTAGTGGGTTGATATCCTTGGATAGTTCATTTCCATATAGTGGTAGAGCAGCCTCAAACCTCAATGTATCTCTACAACCCAAACCTGTAGGTTTGATTCCAAACTCAATACCCACATCCAATAATCTCCTCCATATACTGACCACATCTGCATTATTCAAAAAGATTTCAAAGCCATCTTCACCTGTATAACCAGTTCTAGAAATCTTGGCATCCACATCTTCAAGTCTAATATTGTCTTCAAAGTGGAATGATTTTAGTTGGGATAAATCCAAATCAGTAATTTTTTGCAATATCTTCTCTGCATTCGGACCTTGTAAAGCAAGTATACATGTATTATCCGATACATTGTCAAGTTCTACTTCAAAATCCCCCATATTAGCTGTTAGCCATTCCATATCCTTATCTAGATTAGCAGCATTTACAACCAAGAAGTATTTGTCATCATTATATTTATAGACAAGTAAATCATCTACCACTCCCCCATCAGGATAACACATAAATGTATAGACTATTTGTTTTTGATTCATGTTGCTTATGTCATTAGTCATCATATGATTTAAATAATTCTTTGCATCCTTACCCCTAACAAAGATAGAGCCCATATGAGACACATCAAAAATTCCTGCAGCCTTTCTTACAGCATTATGCTCAGGAACCAGCCCCTCATATTGTACTGGTAACAACCAACCAGCATAATTAACTATCTTGCCCTTTAGAGAGACATGTTCATCATAAAGAGGCGTCTTTTTGCCATCCATTGAACCACTCCTTTCTT
>CAZZCQ010000306.1:0-1763 GCA_964652285.1 uncultured Tissierella sp. | reverse complement strand
CATTAGATAGTTGGGATAGTTTATATAAATATTTAACTAATAAAGGCTTTGAAAATGAAAAAATTGAAAAAATTGGGTTGATTGGAAGGAAAAGTGGGAATAATGGATATTATGATAAGTATAGAGATAGAATAATATTCCCAATAATAGATACTAAATCAAGGGTTGTCGGCTTTGGTGGTCGGGTATTGAATGATTCTTTACCAAAGTATTTAAACT
Organism: uncultured Tissierella sp.; assembly: GCA_964652285.1. GTDB lineage: Bacteria > Bacillota > Clostridia > Tissierellales > Tissierellaceae > JAAYTL01. The sequence continues at coordinate 1,544 of CAZZCQ010000306.1, read as the reverse complement.
CAAAGGATAGTATTATATTTAATAAGGGAAATCATCTATATGGATTGAATTTAGTAAATAAATATTCAGACAGAAAAAAGATACTTTTAGTTGAAGGTTATATGGATGTAATAGCATTATTTTCAAGGGGGATAAACTTTGCAGTAGCGAGTTTAGGCACAGCCTTAAGTGAAAGACAAGCTAAGCTCCTAAAGAGGTATGGTAAAGAAATCTACATATGTTTCGATTCCGATACAGCAGGTACAAATGCTACATTGAGAGCGATTGATATGATAGTAAAAGAGGATATTAAGCCCAAGATCATACTTTTACCTAGGGGTATGGACCCTGATGATTATATTAAGAGTAAGGGTGAAATAGAATTTAATAAGCTTTTTGCTAAGTCATTGAACCATATCGACTATAGGATTAAGTTGTCAAGAGATAAATATAATCTTGAGTCAGTGGAGGATAAGATAAAATTTACATTGGAGATATCTGAGATTATCAAATTCCTTGATAGCCCTATTGAACAAGATGCATATATCAAAAAGATTTCAGAGGATACAGGTATTTCAGTAGAAGCAATAAGCGCAGAGTTAAGAAAGCCGAAATATAATAGGCCAGTAAATGTTATTAAAGGGAAAAGACCCAATATAAGACCTGTCAATGTTCAAATCAAAGCTGGGAACATAAAAGCAGAAATGGATTTAATTTTATTGATGATAGAAGATAAAGATTACTTTGAAATAATCAATGACAGATTGGAAATAGAAGACTTTTCAAATGATGTATTTGGAAGAATATATGAGACAATTATCAATGAGTATAAGGGTAAAGTAACAGTGGATTTTAAAAAGATTTTAAAAAGCTATTCTAATATAGATTCTAGTAAGGAGATTATTAATGCACTAAATAGCCATGCTATTAATTACCAAGCAACAGAAATTGAAGAAATAATTGAAGACTTAATTAACACATTAGTAGTCAATAGATTAAAAAGGCAGAGAAAAGAACTACTCCAAAATATTGAGTCGTTTGAAAAAAAAGATAGAAATCATAAAGAGGATGAAATATTTTTAAAATATTGTTTAGACCTAACCAAAATTAATGATGAAATAAAATCTATCAGGCATGAGCAAGGGAGGTAGCATCATGGTACAGGATATAAAGGATAATGATAATTTAATGAAAGAAAAACAAGAGCAAGTCAAGAAGTTGATATCTAAAGGAAAAAAGTCTGGTATATTAACATATAAGGAAGTTATGGATACCTTAGAAGAAATTGACTTAAACAGTGATGAAGTAGATGAAATCTATCAAAAACTAGAGGATAAGGGTATTGAAATAATGGGAGATAAGGACGATGATATTTTATTGGATGATGATTTAGATGATTCCTTAGAGAGTGAAGAAGATGATAATTTATCTAAAAAAGCAAAAAAAGATGATTTATCAGTACCTAAAGGTATAAATGTTGATGATCCAGTTAGGATGTATTTAAAAGAAATTGGTAAGATATCTTTATTAACAGCTGAAGAAGAAGTAGATTTAGCTAAGAAGAT
>CAZZCQ010000305.1:0-1776 GCA_964652285.1 uncultured Tissierella sp. | reverse complement strand
AAATGTAAAGAGATATATGGAAATATGACCTTAGATATTGATGTAGAAAAAGCACCTACTACTGAATTGAATTTCTTAAAAAAAGTTAAAAAGACAAGAATACTGGCTGCTGTGATAACTATAGCTCTTACTTTATTTTTATCATACTTTTTATATACATCAGAGTATAAATATACTATTGATAAGAATAGTTTATCTGCTGGAATTACAGAATTTACTGCACCATTTAATAGTTCTGTAGATGCATATGTTTTGGAGGCTAAAGAGATAGATGGACACCTAGTTGTTTCATTTAAAGATAGGGCTAAATCAAATATAAATGGCGTAGCAATCTTTGATAAGGGTCTAAACCAAAGATATAGAATTATTCGAGCTAGGTTAAAGCCTTCAGACTACACTTCTGTTGTACAAATTCACAATATTAATATTAAAGATGAACCTTATTATATTCTAAGTGGATATAATCTATCGGATAGGATTATGTCATATGGATTGAATTACGATGTATATCCAAATCCTGGATATCTTGCTGATGAAAGTATTGAAGAAATAATCAGATTTGACATAGTGAATAAACAATTTATGGAAATCTATAGCATAGATGATATCGAAAGGTTTATAGAAGATTCTGTTGATTACACATATTATGATGCTCGTCTTTGGAAGACTTCTTTATATGATGCAGATGGAAATGATATAACAGAAGATTATATAATTGAAGATAATATAAATGGTCCAAAAGGATCAATTGCTAAAGCAGAGCTCTTCCTTCTAAATGTATTTATAGTTATTGTTTTATCAGTCGGTTTTTTTATGACAAGGTACTTTTTAACTGAATAGACAATTTGAATTAATCTTTCACTTATTATGGTAGAATTATCTTGAGATGGAGGGATATAGGTGTATCGCCTTAGATTTATGGTTAGACAAAGATACTTCTAGTAAGATCATAGAAGAAATAATTAAAGTCAATCTTGATTATAAGTTTCAGATTGATAGAAACAACTAAGACAAGCTTTTTGAACAGATGAAGTTGTTTTGACTAAATATCATTAGAGACAGAATAGGAAGTGAACCATTATGCAATATATGAATCATTCCAAAATAATGTATATGATTTTAATGGCAATATTATTAATATTGTTTTTTATATGGCAAAACAATCATATTGTCATATCTAACCATAGCTATATAAGTGAAAAAATACCAAATGACTTCAATGGATTTAAAATAGTACATATTTCAGATTTACATAATAAATCCTTTGGAAATAATCAGGAATATATATTAGATAAGATTAGTTCAACTTCGCCTGATATAATTGTAGTTACAGGAGATTTAATAGATAGAAGAAGATATGATTTAGATACATCTTTACTATTTATTGAAGGTGGGATGGATATAGCACCTATATATTATGTTTCAGGAAATCATGAAGCTTGGTCAGGAGAATATGAAGATATTCGTAATGAATTAATAGTGCGTGATGTTGTAGTCCTTGATGATGAAAAAATTGAACATATTAAGGGTAATGATAAAATAGAAATATTAGGTTTAAGGGACCCTGCTTTTCTAACAAATAGTTATTTAAATGGTACAGATACATCTAAACTAGAAGAAAACCTTAAGCTTATGAGTGATGATAATATCTTTCAAGTTTTACTATCCCATAGACCAGAGTTAATTGAGATATATTCAAAAGAGGATATAGATATGATATTTTCTGGTCATACCCATGGAGGTCAAGTAAGATTACCCATTATAGGGGGTCTAATT
>CAZZCQ010000304.1:0-1789 GCA_964652285.1 uncultured Tissierella sp. | reverse complement strand
CTTTTCTTACTTCTTGCATTTGACCTGTGGAGTCTTCATAGGTGAATACTACATCCCCTGTTAATTCTCCCAATTCCATTGGGATTACATATCCTTCAAAATATTCACTGCCACCACTTGCAAAGTTTCCTACATAGTATTGTGCGTTTTCTGATTGGAAATCACCCTCAAGTTTGACCATCATATTGTATAGGGTTACCTTACCGGTATTATAAAACTCTAAAGAAATAGGGGTTGATTGACCTACATATGATTCTGGGAAGTATCCTACTTCTCCGATTTCAAGTTTGGATTGCTGAACTACTGGTACACCTATCAATTCTGTAATTCCCATATATTCAACTCCATCACTATCCTCATATTCAAAATTAGCTGTGATAGTATGGGTCTTAGCTATGGCATCAGGAATGGTGTATAAGGTTATATTCTTTTCAACTCTACTCTTTGGGGCAATTGAGTCAATGTAAAATGTATTGGAGCTATTGACTGGTGTAAATGCCGAGCTATTACTTTCTATGTTGCTGGAGCCCATTTCCGAGGTCAAGAATATCTTTATATTCTTGACTGTTTTTGTTTTGCTTGTATTGTAGAATGAGAGACTCATATCAAAGTTTTCCCCAGCCTTTACCAATTGAGGCTCAAAACTATATTTATCTAGTATTAACTTGGCTTTATCGGTAGTAGGGGTTTCGTCTTCATCGTCTTCTTCAGGTTTTCCTTCTGCAACTAAGTATATCTTTTGTCTATCCTCTACTTCTCCATATTTAAAGACCAATTCTAATTCATGGGTACCATCTGTAATATTTTCAGAAGCCTTCAAATCATAGGCTAGAGAAGATACCATGTCACCTGGTACTCTTCTAATAAATTTGACATCCGTTCCTTGAGCTATATAGAAACCTTCGCTTGGATTTAATCCTTCTAACTTTACATTCACATTGTTTGCATCAACACTTCCTCTATTTTCAAATAGCACATGGAGACTTACATCTTCACCATAAGGGACTAGCTCTGGATTAGTTGAAACCTCAGTGATTAGTAATCTTGGAGAAGTGCTTTTACCTGATACTCTTACATATATGGTTTCAGAAAAGCTACCAGATACTCTAGAGTCACTATCACTACCAGTATAATAATAAAAATTGAATTTGAGTTCCACAGGATAATTGCCTGGTAATGCATTTTGTGAAGCAAGTAAATCTAGTTCTAGCGATGTTGTTTTACTACTACCTGTATAAATATTCCCAACTGAAATATTGTTTGTTAGATTATTTGTGGTTATAGGCTCTGTAAATACAGGTGTAACTACCACATCATAAGCACTATAACCTATAGCTGTTAGATTAAGTGTTATAGTAGTTGATTTGCCTGCATCAATTGTGGGAATATCCGTACCTTCAACAGTGATTATCGGTTGTGATTGGGTATTTGCCCATACATCAAGAGGCACTAAAGATAAAATTAAAATTAATGTTAATAAAACGCTCAAAAATCTTTTCATGATTATACAATTTCCCCCTTGTTAGCAACTTTTTTTTCTTCAACTTTCTCAATATGTCCATCCCTAAGATATACTACTCTATCCACATACTCCGTCAACTCCGTATCATGGGTTACTACTATTAGGGTTTGGTTTGATTCTCTTGCCATAGATGTCATCAACTCCATTACTTCAATGGTTGTTTTGGTATCCAAGTTGCCTGTTGGCTCATCTGCAAATGTAATCTTTGGATTACCAACAAAGGCCCGTGCAATACTTACTCTTTGCTGTTGTCCACCACTCAATTCC
>CAZZCQ010000303.1:0-1790 GCA_964652285.1 uncultured Tissierella sp. | reverse complement strand
GCCACATCCGACTAATGGTGTTACCAAAAGAGTAACTACAAGTGTGAATAATATAGCTTTCTTTAACATTCTGCATGTCCTCCTTTATTTTTTTATATCAACTTAACATTTACAAAAATGTTAAGTTAACAAACTAATTAAGATAAGAAAGAATCTATTAAATTCTTCCTGTTACTAATGCCAATAATGCCATACGCACATACATACCATTGTGTGCCTGTCTGAAATATGCTGCGCCCTCATAATCATCTACATCCAAAGTTATTTCATCTACTCTTGGAAGTGGATGCATTATTGTAATACCAGGTTTTGCTTTGTTTACTAATTCTCTATCAACTACATAAAGTCCTTTAACCTTTTCATAATCTGCAATATCTTCGAAACGCTCTCTTTGTACTCTGGTTACATAAACAATATCACTTTCTGCAAGAGCTGCTTCAACATCTCCTGTTTCTACAATGTTTGCTCCTTTTGATCTTAAATCAGCTGTAATTTCTTCAGGCATCTTTAGTGAATCAGGTGAAGCAAATATCATCTTATTGTTGTAAAGGTTCATAAAGTATCCTAGTGAGTGAACAGTACGCCCATATTTTAAATCTCCTAAGAATGTAACGGTTTGGCCTCCTAAGAAACCTTTTTCCTTTCTCATTGTGTAGATGTCAAGTAAAGCTTGTGTTGGATGTTGTCCTGCACCGTCTCCCCCATTAAGAATAGGATGAACTGCTTCCTTCGCAGCTATGTCTGCTGCCCCTTTCATTGGGTGACGCATGATGATAGCATCTACATATCCATCAACTGTTCTTATTGTATCGACAAGTGATTCACCTTTAGCAGTAGATGAGCTTCCAGCTCCTGCCATGGACACTACTTTAGCTCCAACTCTATTTGCTGCAGATTCGAAGGAGAGTCTTGTACGTGTACTTGGTTCAAAGAATAAACTAGCAACTATTGTACCAACTAGGTTATTAATCTCTTCTCCATTTTTTACCTTTCTCTCAAAATAAGCTGCAGTGTTCATTATAAGATTTAATTCATCTTTATCGAACTGCATTGCATTCAAAATATCCTTACCATTTAATAAATTTGACATATTCTACCTCCATTTAATATATTGTACTAAATATATAGTTATTATCCTATAAATTTTTAGATATGGCAACTATTTTATTTCTTTCCTAAAACTTCAGTACCAGCATTTCCTTGAAGGGCTGCTTTTGCTTTATCTAAGGAAGTTATAATGCCTCTTTTTCCACCACTATCAATAAATCGTAAAATTGATGCTACCTTAGGTCCCATACTACCAGCTTTAAAATGTCCTTGATTCTCATATTCACGCATTTCATCAATAGTAACTTGCCCCAAATCCTTTTGATCTGGCTGCCCATAGTTTAAAGCAACTTTCTCTACATCAGTAAGTATAACAAAAATATCTGCTTTAACATCAAGTGCAAGACATTCCCCTGCATAATCCTTATCAATTACAGCTTCAATACCTTCGACATTACCTGATTCATCAATCATAACAGGTATACCACCGCCACCTGAAGCTACCACCATATAACCTTCATCTACTAGAGTTCTTATAACATTCTTCTCTATTATACTTACAGGTTTTGGTGATGGAACTACTCTTCTCCAGCCTCTACCAGCATCTTCCTTTAAAACCCAGCCCTTTTCAGCCATCAAAGCTTTAGCTTCTTCCTCTTTATAGAAAGGTCCTATTGGTTTAGTTGGGTTTGCAAATGCAGGATCATCAGGTGAGACCTCTACTTGAGTAACTATAGTTGCTA
>CAZZCQ010000302.1:0-1804 GCA_964652285.1 uncultured Tissierella sp. | reverse complement strand
ACAAAAGCTAAAATATTCTCTGAAATAGGCAAAAAGACAGAAATGATAGCTCGTTTCTCAACAGTAGCTGGTGAAAGAGGAGCAGCTGATGCAGAAAGAGATATCAGAGGATTTGCACTTAAGTTTTATACAGAAGAAGGCAACTGGGATATGGTAGGTAATAATACACCAGTATTCTTCTTTAGGGACCCATTGAAATTTATTGATTTAAACCATGCTATTAAGAGAGACCCTAGAACAAATATGAGAAGCCCTAATACTAACTGGGATTTTTGGTCATCCCTTCCTGAAGCACTTCATCAAGTAACTATAGTTATGAGTGATAGGGGTATACCATCCTCATATAGATATATGCATGGTTTTTCAAGTCACGCATATTCAATGATAAATAAGAATAATGAAAGAGTTTGGGTGAAGTTCCATTTTAGAAGTCAACAAGGAATCCAAAACCTGACTGACCAAGAAGCTGAAGCTGTAACTGCTTCAGATAGAGAAAGTCATCAAAGAGACCTTTATGAAGCAATTGAAAAAGGTGAATTCCCAAAATGGAAGATGTATATACAAGTTATGACTGAAGAAGAAGCTGAAAAAATGCCATATAACCCATTTGACTTGACTAAGGTATGGTATAAGGAGTTCTTCCCATTGATTCCTGTAGGAGAATTTGAATTAAATAGAAATCCTGACAATTATTTTTCTGATGTAGAGCAAGCAGCATTTACTCCAGCAAATGTAGTACCAGGGATTAGCTTCTCGCCAGATAGAATGTTACAAGGTAGACTTTTCTCCTATGGAGATGCCCATCGTTATCGTCTAGGAGTAAATCATCACCAGATTCCAGTTAATAGCCCTAGAGGTGTTGAAAATCCACATTCATTCCATAGGGATGGAGCTATGAGAGTAGATGGAAATCTTGGTTCTCAGAACCATTACGAACCCAATAGCTATGGCAATTGGAAAGAGACTCCAGAAGTAGGACTTCCTATACAAAAAGCAGGAGATGCCTTTAGGTATGATTTCCGTGAAGATGACCATGACTATTATACTCAACCTGGATTGCTATATAAGGCAATGACAGATGCACAAAAAGAGGTACTATATGCAAATACTGCTAGAAATATGGGCGATTCTACTTTACAAATCAAACATAGACACATAAATAACTGCTATCAAGCTGATCCTGAATATGGTAAAGGTGTAGCTAGAGCAATGAAAATTGATATAAATGATGTAGATTTAAACCTTCCACAAAGAGATTCATTGGAAAATAACTACAAAGCTAACAATGCTCATCCAGAGCTCAATGTACCAACAGAAGGCATCAATGACATACCAGAGATAAAGACTGATTATGACCCTAAGTCATTTGTTGAACCAATGGATGACCCATATCTATTATAAGAGAGTCCAAAAGAAGTTCCCAAATGGGAACTTCTTTTTAATCATTCTATGCTTATAGATTCTAGCAAGTCATTTGCTCTATCAAAATCTTCTTTATCTACCATAACATCTGTACCAAATATTGATCCTCCCCCAATTATCCTTATATGTCCTCCAGGACCATAGTCTCTTATGATATATGGAATCTTGTTATCATCTAAGATATTCTTAATCATACCTAATTCAATTTCATTTGTAATACTTCTTAACTTTATTAAATTGACATCAGCTTCCTTATGACTCATATCATTCTCCCCTCATCTATATATTCCAATTAACTCTATATGAACAGTGATAAATCATGCGTCGTAATAAATTATCGGCCAAAGGGTAAAGCATTCCTTTCGCTTCAAGATTTGATACC
>CAZZCQ010000301.1:0-1810 GCA_964652285.1 uncultured Tissierella sp. | reverse complement strand
CTGCTTCTTGCTTAAATGACACAGTAACCTCTGTAGCATCTTCAATATTGGTTACAAAATCCTTCGGCTCAATGATTTCATTAGTCCAAACCTCATGGTTTACAGCTTGCCCTTTTGGAGCTATAGTATCTATAATCTGAACTTGGGATTTATGAGTTCTCCTGCCGATCTTTATATCAATATCATAAACTCCTGGTGTATTTAAGTCTATAGTGGATAGATCAGTCACAAATTCTCCTCTATCCCCTTCATCTATGATAAAATCATCCATATTCAATGAACCAGAACCCGCCTCAATTTTTACTATCTCATTAACCTTTTCTGCTGTGGCCATGCTAATAAATAGAATTATAGCAAGCAATATAATTATAACTGGAGGAATTATTTTCATCTTCGAATTCTTTATATTTTGAAACAAGATTTTCACCCCAATTTCTGAATATTAATTCTCTAACTATAGAAATATTATTATTTATTAATCATTTTGTCAATCATTAACAAGTATATTACTTTCTATTCAATTCAAAATAGAATCTACTTCCCTTACCTACTTCGCTTTCTACCCCATATTGGGCATTATGTGCAATCAATATAGACTTAACTATAGAAAGGCCTATCCCAGTTCCTCTAGATTTTCTACGGAAATTATCTATTTTATAGTATCTATCCCAGATATTTTCCAGGTCTTCATCAGATATACCTATCCCTTTGTCAATCACTTCGAAAAGTATGGATTCTTCATTAGACTTGATATTTATAACTATATCTTTCTCATCCTGTGAATAATCAACTGCATTATTGACTAGATTATATATTACTTGCTCAATCTTCTCTTCATCTCCATAGGCGCAGACATCCTCTGATGAATTTAAGGTGAATTTAAAGCTTTCATTATCTATAAAATAATTAAATCGTCTTAGAACCCTTTCAGTAGTTTTTTTAATATTGAATGACTTGAATTCCATTATTTCAATTCCAGATTGTGCCTTAGATAAGTCTAATAGAGCATTTACAAGCCTAGATAATCTATCTGCTTCATCAATTATGGTTTTAACATGCTTATTTCTCTTCTCTTCATCATTACCTGATATATCTCGAATCATCTCTCCATAGGATTTAATAAGTGTTAGTGGTGTCCTTAAATCATGGGATACATTGGCTATTAAATCCCTTCTTAACTCTTCAGTCTTGGATAATTCCTCTGTAGCATAATTAAGGGTATCTGCAAGATTATCTATCTCAGTATAATCTCCTTTTTGGAATTCTACGGAATAATCTCCTTGAGCTAAGGTTTTAGCTGATTCTGTGATGTTTTCTATTGGTCGCGTAAGCCTCTTTGCTATCCAATAGGACAATACCAAAGCTAATCCCAAGGATATGGCTGTGACTATAATCAATTGATTCTTTAATACATTAACAGTTGAATCAATTGGTTGCATAATAGAATTTATATATAAGAAGTAATTTGAGCCTTCATCATTATCTAATATAGCTCCATATATCAAGGTGGGGTTATCTAAACGAATATCTTCCCTTGTATATATTGTATAATCCTCTTCTGATTGAGCTAGATTTGTTATAAATTCTGCGAATAGTCTATAATCAAGCCTAGGTTGCCTTATTATATCTATAAGATTTAATGGATAAATCAATCGACCATCCTTATCCAATATTTGAATGACTATTCCTTCAGATAAGGAGGTAGAGTAGAGCAGGTCCTCAAATCCCTCAGTGTCATATTCTTCCACCAAAGAATTGCCTATTCTCCTTATCTCATTGATTTTCATGGATTCATAATAGCTATTGAGAA
>CAZZCQ010000300.1:0-1813 GCA_964652285.1 uncultured Tissierella sp. | reverse complement strand
AGGAATATGAAATTGTCATGGGCTTAGAAGTTCATGTAGAATTAAAAACAAAGACTAAAATATTTTGTGGATGTACTACTGAATTTGGTGGTGAACCAAATAGTCATTGTTGTCCAGTTTGCATTGGCCTTCCCGGTGCTTTACCGGTCTTAAATGAGGAGGTCCTAAACCATGCAATTAAGGCAGGCTTAGCAACAAATTGTGAGATTTCTAGATTTAGTAGGCAGGATAGAAAGCATTACTTCTATCCAGATTTACCCACTTCCTATCAAATCTCCCAGGGGGATAAACCATTATGTCAAAATGGACATTTAGATGTAGAGGTTAAAGGCTCAAGAAAATCCATCGGTATAAATAGAATTCATATAGAAGAAGATGCGGGGAAACTAGTTCACAAGGAAGGGGTAGGTACATTAGTTGATTATAATCGCTCAGGAGTACCACTTATTGAAATAGTATCTGAACCTGATTTGCGGACAGCAGAAGAGGTTAAGGCATATTTACAGAAACTAAGAGCCATCATGCTCTATATAGATGTATCTGATTGCAAGATGAATGAGGGTTCATTTAGATGCGATGTAAATCTATCAGTTAGGGATATGGGAAGCAGTGAATATGGCACTAGAACAGAGATGAAAAACCTAAACTCTTTTCAATCTATCATGAGAGCAATTGAATTTGAATCAAGACGACAGATTAAGGAGCTCAATGAGGGTAGAGAGATAAGCCAAGAAACTAGAGGATTTGATCAAGAAACTGGTAAGACATACTCCATGAGAAGGAAGGAGGATGCACTTGATTATAGATATCTACCAGATCCTGATTTGATGCCAATTGTGGTGGATGATGAATGGATAGAATCTATCAAAAACAGCCTTCCTGAATTACCAGATGCAAGAAAGTCGAAATATATGGAAAGATATAGTTTAAATAGCTATGATGCGGAACAATTGGTATCATCAAAGGATGTAGCTAATTATTTTGAATTTGCAATAAAATCATCTAAAAGTGCCAAGACACTAGCCAATTTAATGATATCAGAGGTATTTAGACTTATAGATATTGATGAATTTAGGGAGCCATTCCCAGCGGAGTATTTGAGCGAATTGGTCAATCTTATAGAAGATGGTACTATAAATATTAGTACCAGTAAAAAGATAATTGAGAAGATGTTAAATAGTTCTAAATCACCAAAACAAATAGTAAATGAAGAGGACTTAGAACAGATAAATGATAGAGATGCTTTATCTATAATAATTGATGAGGTTATAATAAATAGTCAAAAAGCAGTAAGAGAGTATAAAGCAGGAAAAGAAAAATCCCTTCAATCCATAATAGGTCAAATTATGAGGGTGACAAGAGGAAAGGCTAATCCTCAAATTGTTAATGAGATGTTGATAGAAAAGCTAATGGAAGAATCTTAAGATTCTTCCATTAGCTTTTTTAGTATATATATAATTTATATGCATATAAATAAATATACCTTGCAAAACATGTCGAAAGAATTCTGACAAATGTGAATTGACATACAATTCGCAACCATCTATAATGAAAGTGTAATCAGTTATTTTTATTCCTAAATAATAATAAAAGGAGGTTTTTTCATGGCAAAAAAGAAGATGGGATTAGCTCAAAAAGTCCTTATAGGGTTAGCAATTGGTTTTGTTATAGGTCTTATAGTTCATTATATGCCGAAAGGCACTCTAAGGGACAAAGTTTTAATTGATGGCATATTCCAATTCGTCGGTCAGGTATTTCTAAGAGGAATCATGATGTGCGTAGTACCTTTGGTATTCTTTTCTCTAGTAAATGG
>CAZZCQ010000299.1:0-1837 GCA_964652285.1 uncultured Tissierella sp. | reverse complement strand
AATCCAGTTACAAGAGGCACTGCTCAAAATCCAGATATTTATTTCCAAGCAGCAGAGTCTTCTAATAAATTCTACGAAAGAGTTCCTGATATTGTAAATGATTATATGAAGGAAATTAATAAAATCACTGGAAGAGAATATAAACCGTTTAATTATTATGGTCATCCAGAGGCAGAAAATATTATAATAGCTATGGGTTCTGTAACTCAAGCCATAGAAGAAACAATTGATTGTTTAGTAGAGAAAGGAGAAAAGGTTGGCTTAATAAAAGTTAGATTGTATAGACCATTCTCTGAAAAGTATTTCTTTGATGTATTACCAAAGACAGTGAAAAGAATAGCAGTATTAGATAGAACAAAAGAAAAAGGTGCAATTGCTGAACCATTACACTTGGATATTAAGAACATCTTTTATGATAAAGAAGAACAACCTCTTATTGTAGGTGGTAGATATGGTTTAGGTTCTAAGGATACTACTCCTTCTCAAATTTATGCAGTATATGAAAATTTAAAACAAGATGAACCTAAAGACAGATTTACAATAGGTATAGTAGATGATGTAACATTCACAAGTTTAGATATCAAGGAAAGAATAAATACAGAACCAGAAGGGACTATTAAATGTAAATTTTGGGGATTTGGTTCTGATGGTACAGTAGGAGCTAATAAACAAGCTATAAAGATTATCGGTGATGACACTGATATGTATGCTCAAGGATATTTTGCTTATGACAGTAAAAAATCCGGCGGTGTAACAATATCTCATTTAAGATTTGGAGATGAACCAATAAAATCAACATACTATATAACTGATGCAGATTTTATTTCCTGTTCAAAACAATCCTATGTCTATCAATATGATTTATTAAAGGGATTAAAAGATGGAGGAATATTCTTACTAAACTGTATATGGGATGAAGATGAAGTAGAAGAAAATCTTCCAGCAGTGATGAAAAAATATATTGCTGATCATAATATAGAGTTCTATACTATTAATGCTACTAAGCTAGCTGCTGATATCGGACTTGGTGGTAGGACTAACATGATTATGCAATCCGCATTCTTTAAACTATCTAAAGTTTTACCATTAGATGAAGCTGTAGGACATTTGAAGAAATCTATTCTTTCAACCTATGGAAATAAGGGTGAGAATATTGTAAACATGAACTATCAAGCAGTGGACCAAGGAATTGAAGCATTAGCTAAGATTAATGTAAAAGATTCTTGGAAATATGCTGTAGATGAAGATGATTCTGAACGAGATGTTCCTGAATTTATAGATAGAGTTCTTATTCCAATGAATAGACAAGAAGGAGATGATTTACCAGTTAGTGTATTTACAGGTAATGAAGATGGTACCTTCCCAGCAGGATCAGCAGCTTATGAAAAACGTGCTATAGCTGTAGAAGCTCCTCATTGGATTAAGGAAAACTGTATACAATGTGGTCAATGTTCATTAGTATGTCCTCATGCAGTAATAAGACCTTTCCTGTTGAATGAAGAAGAAGAGGCAAATGCTCCTAAAACATTTGAAACTCTTAAACCAATGGGAAAAGGATTCGATGGTTTAAGATATCGGGTACAGGTATCAGTATTAGACTGTACAGGTTGTGGTAACTGTGCTGAAGTTTGTCCTTCTAAAGAAAAAGCACTTGTTATGAAACCATTTGAAGAGGAATTTGAAAAACAAACACCAAATTGGGAATATGCAATGACAGTCAGTCAAAAACCAGATCCAATGAAAGTTACTAGTATAAAAGGTAGTCAATTTAGACAACCACTATTTGAATTCTCTGGAGCTTGTGCAGGATGTGGAGAGACAGCATATGCAAAATTGG
>CAZZCQ010000298.1:0-1840 GCA_964652285.1 uncultured Tissierella sp. | reverse complement strand
GTTATTTCATTCCATCATCATTTAAGGAATGGTGACAAAGTCTTAAATACAATAATGAAGGAAATTCAAAATACAGTAATAAAAGGGATTACTCTAGTAGCAAGTTCACTATTTCCTGTTCATGCTGAGATAATACCACTACTTAAAGATGGTACAATAGAGAATATAGTTACTTCCTATATAAGTGGAGATTTGGCTAAAGCTATAAGCTATGGTGAATTAAAAGGTAAAATTTTAATGCAGTCCCATGGAGGTAGGGCAAGATCGATTTTAAATGAAGATATAGTTATTAAGACAAAACCTGAACTGTCCAGAGGGGGAGGAGTTGTGGATATAGTCTCTTTGGCATTAAGGATTGCATTTTTACAAATACACAAACCTAGTATAGAGGGGCCATTGATACTTGATGAACCTGCAAAGCATGTCAGTGATGAATATATATTTAATGTTGCTGATTTCTTGAAACAGACCTCAGATATGTTTAATAGGCAGATAATTATGGTAACCCATAATCAACATCTATCTCAAATAAGTAATTACTCTTATCATGTAGAACTTGATGGTGCTACCTCTTGCACTACAAGACTTGAACCCTAATTATCGCTTGACTTTACTATGGATAAGTAATAAAATAAATATAAATAACCATACAGTGGTATATTGTGTCCTCGATAGTGTTGAGGCTACAAAGAATCTAATTTTAAATTGAGTAATATACTTATCAAAACTTGAGTATACCTTATGAAATTGAAATGTAGTATGGAACTTGAAAATTAAATAAATGGAGGTGTTTCATATTAATGAATGAATTGTTATTCGCAATTTTTGGAGCAATTATCGGAATAATCGTCGGATATTATATAAGAAAGAATATAGGCGAAGGAAAAATCAAAAATGCTGAGAAATTAGCAGAACAAATTTTAGAGAATGCTAATAAAGAAAGTGAATCTTATAAGAAGGAAATATTATTGGAAGCTAAGGAAGAGATTCACAAATTAAGAAATGAGTCCGAAAGAGAAAATAGAGAGCGACGTAATGAGGTACAGAAACTAGAGCGTCGTGTTCAAAATAAAGAAGAATCTATTGATCGAAAATTGGAGTCAATTGAAAAGAAAGAAGAAGCTATTTCTAACAAGAAAAAGCAACTAGAAGACAAAGAGATTAGTATTAATGAATTATATGATCAACAATTATTAGAATTAGAAAGACTCTCTGGACTGACATCTGATGAAGCTAAAGAGTTATTATTAGCTAGAGTTAAGAGGGAGATAGCGCATGAGACAGCTGTTATGATTAAAGAAGTTGAAAACCAAGCAAAACTAGAGGCAGATAAAAAGGCGAGGGAGATTATAACTACGGCAATACAAAGATGTGCAGCTGATCATGTTGCAGAGACAACTGTAACGGTCGTTTCTTTACCCAATGATGAGATGAAGGGTAGAATAATTGGTAGAGAGGGTAGAAATATTAGGGCCCTAGAGACACTTACAGGGATTGATTTGATTATCGATGATACCCCTGAAGCAGTTGTATTATCTGGTTTTGATCCTATAAGAAGAGAGGTTGCAAGAATTGCATTAGAGAAATTGATTGTAGATGGTAGAATCCATCCTGCAAGAATTGAAGAAATGGTTGATAAGGCAAAGAAGGAAGTTGAGACCATTATCAGAGAAGAAGGAGAACAAGCTGCATTCGATACAGGTATTCATAATTTACACCCAGAAATTATTAAACTTCTAGGTAGACTAAAATATAGAACTAGTTATGGCCAAAATGTATTAAAACATTCTGTTGAAGTATCTCATTTATCTGGTATGATGGCTGCTGAATTAGGTGCTGA
>CAZZCQ010000297.1:0-1885 GCA_964652285.1 uncultured Tissierella sp. | reverse complement strand
CCATCACAAGCTACACAATAATGGACACCTTTTCCTTCAAATTTATTTATATTTTTAATAGGTATTCTTAATTTTTCTTTGCCAGTAGAAATAAGAATAGACCTAGCTTTGTAATTATCCTCATTAGTAGAAACTGTAAAGAAATCATTATTATTTTTAATGCCTACTACTTCTTCATCAATAATAGCAGCTCCAAAACCCTTTGCTTGCTCAATCCCTTTAGCAATTAAATCTTCTCCTGACATTGCTTCAGAGCAACAATAGTTTTCTATAGTTTTGGCTTTCGATAAGGAGCTATCTTTGCCAATAATTAAAGTGCTTAGCTTACCTCTTGTAGTATATAGAGCAGCAGACAATCCTGCAGGTCCCTTTCCAATTATTATAACATCGTAAGTCATATGTTTTTCCTCCATTTCATATTCGAGTAACTTTCCCTTAATTTAGAATCTTTTCATAGAACAACTATATTATACTACAATCACAGGATATATTCAGTGACAAAATCACAAAGCATAGGATAAACGAAAGGGTAAATAGGCTATGCAATAGATGCCTCTGGAATTGGAATTCCTAAAGCCAAGGGAATTGAGGTAATTTGTACACCTACATGCCCTTATACAAAGGACTCAAAATCCGAATCATTTTGAGTCCTTTATTGATGACATAAGAAAAATAATATAATTTTCAGAATATATGTAAAAATTTGACAAAAAAAGAAGGAGTTTAGATATTTGTATCGAATATATTAATTGGTGAAGAAATTTTAGTTTCTAATATAGTTCTATTAAAAGATAAATTGATAAGTACGAATTTACATTCCAGAATATATAAAAAGTTTGAGGAGGTTACCTTTATGGATATCATTTTATTAATATATGTATTAGCTGTTAGTAAAATTTCCGTTAAGATTGATATCAATTGATTTGAGTTAGCCAAGGGGACAGGAACCTTGGCACTATTAAAAGATGAGAAATAGTGATAAAGATAAGATAAAGTTTTTATTAGGGGTGGTAGTATGCGATTATTTATAGCCATAAATTTTAATGATGAAACCAAAAATCAAATTAAGGAAGCAATGAATAAAGTTAGAGCAAACTCAAGTCAGGGAAAGTTTGTGAATACTCAACATATGCATCTAACAGTAGAATTCCTTGGAGAAATATCTGAGGCTAATGTGAATTTAATTCAGGATGTAATGGATGAGCTTGAATATGAGCCATTTACACTAAAGTTAAATGAAATAGGGTATTTTAAAAGACGAGATGGTAATATATATTGGCTAGGATTAGAGAGACATGATACTTTGTTTGACATACATAACCAACTATACCATAATCTTATAGAACAAGGATTTGGACTAGAAGCTAGAGAATATAAGCCACATTTGACTATTGGAAGAAGGATTAAGCTAAAAAGTGGATTTGACCCTAAGATGTTAAATGGTACTGTAGGAGAAATAGAGATACATGTGGATAAGTTGGATTTGATGAAATCTGAATACATTGGTGGAAAGTTGATACATACAGCAGTATATTCAAGGAAGATGCAACATAGAAATTAAGGAAGCTTGATAGAAATAATATATAATAAAAAGATGGATTTTAGAATTGTGTGTCGATTGTATAAAATAACTGTTTATTAATATTGATAATATAAACCTATATTATTGAAGATAAGGCCAACAAATGGCAAAGGCAAACATTGGATTTGAAGAAATACTTTGGAAGGTAGCGGACAAGCTTAGAGGTAGTTTGGATGCTGCAGAATATAAATATGTGATGGGTTTTCAAAGGTGCCTCATAAAAGAATGCATTAATTTCATATGACTTTAAAATTATTCTTACATTGCAGTATTAGAAATAACAATTTATTATAATGAATTACT
>CAZZCQ010000296.1:0-1897 GCA_964652285.1 uncultured Tissierella sp. | reverse complement strand
CCCAGAAGTACTGACCAAGAGATGTGATATTGAGAGATTCAATTTTAATACAACAGCTGAATTAAATCCTTTAAAGGGTATTATCGGTCAAGAGCGAGGAAGCAAAGCACTGAGATTTGGCTTAAGAATGAGAGAAAAAGGTTACAATATTTATGTTACTGGCATAGGTGGCACTGGAAGAACTACCTTCACCAATTCTATTGCCAATGAGTTTGCATATCAAAATCCTGTTCCATCTGACTGGGTATATGTTTATAATTTCAAGAAAAAGGAATCACCAAAGGCTTTAAGACTTAGCTCAGGAAGTGGAAGAAAATTTAAAAATGATGTTGAGGAAACTATTAAAAATCTAAGAAGACTTATACCCGATACTTTCAAGGGAATGGAATATGAGTCTAGAAGAAGCGAGATTGTTAAAATATCAAATCATAAGAAATCACAGATATTGAAAGATCTCAATGTGAAATCAGCTGAGTATGGATTTATGTTTTCACCTACTGAACAAGGTTTGATGTCTATTGCCACTAAGGATGATAAACCAATGAGTGAAGAGGAATTCCAAAATCTTTCTGTTCAGGAAAGAGAAGATATGTTGTCAAGATACAATGAGCTTCATCTTGAAACTATAAATGATTTTAACCTATTTAGAAGAGAGGATGAGAAATTGATACAAGCAATCAAGGATTTGGATAAACAGATTGCTAAAGATACAGTTGAATTTGATATAAAAAGGCTTAAGGAAAAGTACAATGATGGTGATAAGATTGAAGAGTATTTGACTATCCTGGAAGAGGACATCCTTGAAAACATTGATAAATTCAAGAAGAGCACTACTAAGAGGAATCTTTCATTATTTGATTTTTCAGGAGAGGATGATGGTAGTTTCTTTCAAAGATATGATATAAATCTCTTTATCGATAATAGTAACCTTGAGCATGCTCCAATCATCAATGAGTCCAATCCTATATATAATAACCTCATGGGATCAATTGAATATAAGAGTCAGATGGGTGTTTTGGCTACAGACTTTACGCAAATAAAGCCTGGATCACTTCATCTTGCAAATGGAGGATATTTGATATTTCAGATGAAGGAAATTCTATCTAACCCTATATCATGGGAAATGCTAAAACGAGCACTCAAGACCGATGAAATCAATATTGAAAATCAGAACAGACTTATGGGCTTAGCAGTTACATCTAGCCTTAAACCAGAGCCCATACCTCTTGATATAAAGGTTATAATAATTGGAGATGAGTATACCTACAATATGCTATATGCATATGATGATGATTTTAAGAAACTATTTAAGATAAGAGCAGATTTTGATACAGAGATGAAGAGGAATTCATCAAATATCCACTTGATGACTGAGTTTATTGCTGCTCATTGTCTAGATAATAAGCTTAGACATTTTCACAAAACAGCTGTAGGTAGAATTGTAGAATATAGTTCTAGATTGGTTGGGCATAAAGACAAGATGAGTACTGAGTTCAATAGAATTGTAGAAATACTTTATGAAGCAGATCTATGGGCTGGAGAAGATGGTGCAAACACAATAACAGATAAGCATATAGAAAAAGCTATAGAGGAAAAGGTATATCGCTCTAATAAATATGAGGAAAAGCTCAATGAAAACTTCGAAGATGGAACCATATTGATGGATTTAGATGGAGAAAAGATTGGACAGATTAATGGCCTTGCAGTCTTGAGTACTGGAGATTATAGTTTTGGAAAACCTAGTAGGATAACTGCCTCAGTTTATAGTGGTGAAGATGGCATAATAAATATAGAAAGGGAAGCAAAACAGAGTGGAAAGACCTATGATAAGGGTGTATTGATATTAAGTGGTTATCTTGGGGATAATTATGCCACTAAAAAACCACTAGGCTTATCA
>CAZZCQ010000295.1:0-1912 GCA_964652285.1 uncultured Tissierella sp. | reverse complement strand
GATATATTATTATCAGATATCTTTAGTCACAAAATATCAATTTTGTGACTAATCACAAAAAATATTAGAAATGAGGATACTTATGAACAAAAACTCTATAATTCTTGATGATTATTTAAATTATATGGAAACAATAAAAGGGACTTCTCCAAATACTGTTAAGGAATATTCCTATGACCTACATACTTTCTTCAGATACATAAAAACAAGATACAAATTGGTCCCTCCTGATTTGGGATTTGAAGAGATCAAAATTGATGACATTGATTTAGATCTGATAAAGAAAATTACCATCCAGGATTTACATGGATACATATCCTTTGTAGATAAGATTTTGAAAAATGGAAATCGTGCAAAAGCTAGAAAGGTATCCTCCCTCCGCTCCTTCTTTAATTATCTCTATTCCAAGGTGAATTTGATTGAAAAGAATCCTGCTGAAGGTTTAGAGCTTCCTAAAACAAATTCTAGACAACCTGTCTATTTAACTCTTGAACAATCTGAGAGTCTCTTAAACAAAATCTTAGAGAATTCTAATGAAGAATATCGTAAAAGAGATTATGCCATTGTCATGCTCTTTTTAAACTGCGGCTTAAGACTTTCTGAGCTTGCTAGTATTGATATCAGTAAGATTAAGACTGATACACTGTCTGTTATTGGTAAAGGGAATAAAGAACGGACAATATATCTAAATGAAGCTTGTAAAGAGGCCATCAGTGATTATTTAACTGTTAGACCTAAGAATGTAAATGATGATGATGCTCTATTCATCAGCAAGAGAAAAAATAGAATGAGCAATCGCGCAATACAACATATGGTAGATAGATACCTAAAAAGGATTGGTTTGGATACAGATGTCTACTCAACTCATAAATTAAGACATACAGCAGCTACCTTGATGTATAAATATGGTAATGTGGATATAAGAGCATTACAAGAGATTCTAGGTCATGAGTCAGTATCCACTACACAGATATATACACATTTAGATGACGAAAGATTAAGAGATGCTATCAATAGTAATCCTTTAGCCGCTAGGAAAAAATAAAGTCTTATTCTAGTACAGGTATCCTAATAATATCTCCAGGATAAATATAGGCACTTTCTAAATCATTGAACTCCTTTAAGGTATAGACTAAATATCTAGTGTCATAATCATCTGGCATATTCTCCACAGCGATACTCCATAGAGTATCTCCTTGTAGGACTTGGATCTCTCTATATTCTTGATCAAAAACAACACTGTGAACTTTTATTGAGTTAGTCATTACTAGTATTGATATAAGCAAAAGAATAAATAAAGTTGATATAAATAAATAAAATCTTTTTTTGTTTATTACTCTATATCTCTTCATATTAACACCTCGCACATTAGTTCTAAACATGTGTTCTTAAATCAATTATAAACAAATGTTCGCAAGATGTCAATACTATTTATAAAAAATAGAACTTTTGTTTGATTAATTGATTTTACTATGTTATAATAATTTTAATTCAAACAAGACAAATCAAGGAGGTGTCGATTATGTATGAAGATTTATCACAAAAACAGATTGAGATATTATTATTTATAAAAAGTGAAATACAACGACAAGGCTACCCCCCTGCTGTACGAGATATATGCAAAGGTGTAAATCTTAAATCTACATCTACTGTTCATGGCCATTTAGAAAGACTAGAAGGGAAAGGATTTATTAGGCGAGATCCTACTAAGCCAAGAGCGATAGAAATTCTAGACCAGGAGGATGATTTCTTATTAGCTAGAAAAAAGACTGTTGATATCCCTATTTTAGGACAAGTGACCGCAGGACAGCCCATTTTAGCAGTAGAAAACATCGAAGATACCTTTCCAGTAGCTGTTGAACTTGTAGAAGGGCATGATGTTTTCTTTTTAAAGGTTAAGGGTGAAAGTATG
>CAZZCQ010000294.1:0-1916 GCA_964652285.1 uncultured Tissierella sp. | reverse complement strand
GGCACTCCCCAAAGGAGTCCTGCGGAGCAAATAGAGGTTGTAGGTCAAACGCAAAGAATCCCAATTTCATGCGACCAACGGGAGCAAATGAAATAGAAGGATTCGACTGCGGAGAATGACCGCTTCTAATTCTAACCCGATTTATTAAACTATTTTTAAATAAAGAAGGATTTTTTAAATTTATGTTGTATATATACTATAGGACTAGCTTTAATATATTCGAAATGGGGTTAGATTTATGTTAATAAGAGAGCAAACTGAAAAACTAGAAAAGGAGATATTGTCGATTTATGCAACTTTGAGTATGAATTCTAAAGGTAGAGAAATTAAAGAAGAAAAATGCGATATCCGCACTGATTTTCAAAGAGACAGGGATAGGATAATCCATTCAAAGGCATTTAGAAGACTAAAGCATAAAACTCAGGTATTCTTAGCCCCAGAAGGAGATCATTATAGAACCAGATTGACTCATACTCTTGAAGTAGCACAAATAGCTAGAACTATAGCCATGGCTTTGAGGCTAAATGAAGATTTGGTAGAAGCTATATCTTTAGGACATGATTTAGGACACACACCTTTTGGGCATACTGGGGAAAGAATACTAGATAATCTGCATCCTAATGGGTTCAAGCATAATTTGCAGAGCTTGAGAGTAGTAGATTTTTTGGAACGCCATAATCATAAAAATGGTCTAAATTTAACATTTGAAGTAAGAGAAGGTATTATTAATCATTCTGGGTATAATATAAGTACAACCTTAGAAGGACAAATTGTAAAGTTAGCTGACAGGATTGCGTATATCAATCATGACATAGATGATGCAATAAGGGCAGAAATTATAAAAGAAGAAGATTTGCCTGATGATTGTATTGGTGTTTTAGGGGGCTCTCATGGAGCAAGAATCAATACAATGATATCTGATATAATACAAACTAGTTCTGCAAAGGATACTATCTCAATGAGCAATAAGATTGGTGAAAAGACCGAGAAATTAAGAGAATTCATGTTTGAAAATGTATATTTAAATAGCATAGCAAGGACTGAGGATATTAAGGCTGAATATATAATCAGAGAATTATATTATTATTACCTTAAAAATGAGGATAAGCTTCCTGTTGAATATAAATCATATGAAAATATAGATTCATCTATAGAAGATAGGATATGTGATTATATAGCCGGTATGACTGATAGATATGTCAAGAATTTATTTTCCAATATTTTCTTGCCAAAAGAATGGGAAAAAATTTAATCAAAAAGAAGGAATTTTTGTTTTAATGTCGAAATATATAAAATGATGACGAAAATAAACTATGGTAGGTGAGAAAACAATTAGATGACAGTATTTATAAATGATGATGTAATTGATAGAGTGAAAGAAGCTTCAGATATAGTAGAAATTGTTTCAAGCTATATTAGCTTAAAGAAATCTGGGTCTAATTTAGTAGGCTTATGTCCTTTCCATAATGAGAAGACACCTTCTTTTACAGTTTCTGAATCAAAACAATATTTTCATTGTTTTGGATGTGGCGAAGGTGGAGACAGTATCACATTTATCATGAAAAAAGAAAACTTAGATTTCTTAGATGCTATTAAGTTTCTTGCTGACAAATATAATATTGAACTTGAAGAAAACACATCAAACGATAAGTTGTTTGAACAAAAAGAGAGATTGTTTGATATAAATAAAGAGGCGGCTAGGTACTTTTTCAACAATATGATGAATAACAAAACATCTTTAAAGTATTTGGCTAATAGACAGATTGACAATAAGACAATGAGACAATTTGGTTTAGGTTATGCACTAGATAGTTGGGATAGTTTGTATGGATATTTGACCAATAAAGGTTTTGGAAGTGAAGAAATTGAAAAAATTGGGTTGATTGGAAGGAAAAGTGGGAATAATGGATATTATG
>CAZZCQ010000293.1:0-1920 GCA_964652285.1 uncultured Tissierella sp. | reverse complement strand
TTTGGGTCTAGAAACTTTGATGATGAAGGCACAGCATCTAAATTTAACAATATAATAGATAATGGTATCTTGAAAGGAATCGCCCATAATTGGAAGACAGCCAATAAAGAGGGTATATCATCAACAGGTCATGCTAGTAGGAGCTACAAAGGCTCAATCAATATTTCACCTACTAACCTATATGTAGTAAAAGGTGATGTGGTTCTTGATGATATGATGAAATTAGCTGATTCTGGATTATATATAAATGATTTGTCAGGATTGCATTCAGGATTAAACCCTGTATCTGGCGATTTTTCTCTACCGGCATCAGGTTATGAAATTATCGATGGTAAAAAGTCTAGACCGGTAAATCAAATAACTATAGCAGGAAATCTATTTAAATTGTTTAAAGATATTATAGCAATTGGAAATGACTTAGATTTCACCTTGCCATCATATGGATATATAGGGTCACCAAGTATATTGGTTAAATCTATTTCAGTTTCAGGCCAATAATAATCTACTAAACTTCTAATTTTGTAACCCATAAGAAGACCTTCACATAATATATAGTAATAAGATTATGAGGGGGTAATTTCATGGTTGAAGAATTGGCAGTTAATCCATACTACAACTATATAGATAATTATTGCTGCAATGATGATTCTCTATTGTTTTTCTTTCTATTACTTGCAATATTGTTCAAAAATGGAATGATATGTACAAGTGAAGATTCACTATTATTTTTCTTTTTGCTCTTAACAATAATATTAGGCAGCTAAATTACCTAAGAAAGTCCCGTATTTTTTACGGGATTTTTTAAATTTTTGGGAGAAGATTCCTGATTAGGGTATAATAAACATAATAATCTAAATTATTTATTATATAGTATAGCATTAATAATAATATATGCTATACTATATATTGATATAAGTTTTTAAGGTGACATAAATAAGAATGAAAATTTATAAGGAGGTTTTGCTATGAATTATAAGTATATTAAATGGTTCAATGAGATTGACAAGGACGATATTCCATTGGTAGGTGGAAAAGGGGCAAATCTAGGAGAACTTACACAAAAGGGTTTAAATGTACCACCGGGATTTTGTGTAACAGCTGGTGCTTATCTGGACTTTATAGATTATGCAGAGCTTGATGATGTAATTAAGGCACTTATGTATGGCTTAGATGAGGAGAATTCTCAACTATTGACCCATGTTAGTAAAGAAGTACAAAGTAGAATAGTAAAAGCAGATATTCCACCGAAACTGGAACAGGAGATAAGAGATGCATACAATGAATTTAGCTCAAAGCTAAATTTAGTCAATCCAGAGGTAGCTGTAAGGAGTTCAGCTACAGCAGAAGATTTACCTGATGCTTCATTTGCTGGGCAACAAGATACTTATTTGCATATAAATGGCGAAGATGAACTAATAAACCATGTGAGAAAATGTTGGGCATCTCTATGGACTTCTAGAGCAATTTATTATAGAGTAAAACAAAATTTTGATCATTTCCAAGTATCCTTGGCTACGGTGGTTCAAAAGATGGTAAATAGTGAGAAATCAGGTGTCATGTTTACTGCAAATCCTATCAATAATGCAAGAGATCAGATGATGATAAATGCATCATGGGGTCTTGGTGAAGCAGTTGTATCAGGGATAGTTACCCCTGATGAGTATGTTATAGATAAGGAAACAAATAAGATAGTAGATAGCTTTGTTGCTGAAAAGAACATCATGGTTGTCAAAGCAGAAGATGGAATTGGTACGGTAGAAGTTAAGGTTAAAGACCAACTAGGTATGGATTTTGTTAAAGGTGAATGTTTAACCAAAGATGAATTGTACACACTTATAGAATATGGCTTGAAAATTGAAGATATGTATGGTAGTTATCAAGATATAGAATGGGGATTTGATAGGGATACGAAAGAGCTAT
>CAZZCQ010000292.1:1153-1927 GCA_964652285.1 uncultured Tissierella sp. | reverse complement strand
ACTATCCAAGGCAGATAAAGCTGTTTACAAACATTCAGATATGAATAGTCTGGAAGAAGTACTTAAGAAAAACAGAGATAAACACAAAAATATTTTAATCATAACAGATGGTGTATTTAGTATGGATGGAGATATAGCTAACTTACCAGAAATAGTTGAGCTAGCTGAAAAATATGAGGCTATGACTTATGTGGATGATGCTCATGGCTCAGGTGTGCTTGGAGAGAGTGGTAGAGGGACTGTTGACCATTTTGGATTACATGGTAGAGTAGATTTCTCTATGGGCACTTTATCTAAGGCAATAGGTGTAATAGGTGGATATGTGGCAGGTTCGCAAACCATGTATGATTGGTTAAATCATAGGGCTAGACCTGTATTATTTTCCACCTCATTACCACCTGCAACAATAGGTGCAATAATTGAAGCTATAAAAATGTTGATGGAATCAACAGAGTACACCAATAGACTGTGGGATAACTCAAAATATTTCAAAGAAAAACTAGGGGGATTGGGTTTCAATACAGGACACAGTGAGACTCCTATAACTCCGGTTATAATAGGTGAAGAAGCTAAGGCTATGGACTTTAGCAGAAGGCTATTTGATAACAATGTATTTGTATCAGCTATAGTCTTTCCAACTGTACCAATGGGGACTGGAAGGGTTAGGTGCATGGTAACAGCCTCCCATACTAAGGAACAAATAGATAAGGCTGTGAAAGCATTTGAAAAGGTTGGGAATGAAATGGGAATTTTATAGTAGATAAAGGAGTGTTT
>CAZZCQ010000292.1:0-1143 GCA_964652285.1 uncultured Tissierella sp. | reverse complement strand
CTTGCGAAAAATATTAGTTACTGGTGCATTAGGGCAAATAGGAACAGAGCTTATAGTAAAACTCAGAGAAATTTATGGAAATGATAATATAATTGCAAGTAATCGTAGAATAAAAGAGGAGCACATGAAGTTGATTGAAAGTGGACCATTTGAGATTGTGGATATAAATGACACGAAACAAATGGGAGGAGTGATTGATAGATATAGGGTTAATACAATAATCAACTTAGCTGCGATTTTATCAGCTAAAGGGGAAATATATCCTGCAGAATGTTGGAATATTAATATGAACGGTCTATATAATGTATTGGAATTAGCTAGAGAAAAAGATTTGCTAGTCTTTAACCCTAGTTCAATTGCGGTATTTGGACCATCTACTCCACCTGATAATACCCCACAGGAGACTATTCAAAGGCCGACTACCATGTATGGAGTAACAAAAGTAGCAGGAGAGTTATTATGTGACTATTACTACAAAAAATTTGGGGTTGATACAAGAGGGGTAAGGCTTCCTGGTTTAATATCATATAAGACACTACCAGGGGGAGGCACCACCGATTATGCAGTTCATATCTTCTATGAGGCTATAAAGTATAAAAGATACACAAGCTATATAGATAGGGGAACAAGGATGGATATGATGTATATGCCCGATGCCTTGGATGCAATAATCATGTTGCTGGAAGCAGATTCATCTCGGTTAAAACATAGGAATGCCT
Source organism: uncultured Tissierella sp. (assembly GCA_964652285.1). Lineage (GTDB taxonomy): Bacteria > Bacillota > Clostridia > Tissierellales > Tissierellaceae > JAAYTL01. Next base: position 424 of record CAZZCQ010000292.1, on the reverse strand, counting down.
TCAATATTAGCTCCATGAGTTTTGATCCAGAAGAATTAGCAAGATCAATAAGAAAATATGTACCAGATTTTGAATTATTCTATGATGTAGACCCAGTAAGACAGTCAATTGCAGAATCATGGCCAAATTCATTAGATGATAGTGTTGCTAGAGAAGAATGGGATTGGAAGCCAAAATATGATTTGGATTCTATGGTAAAGGATATGTTAGATAAATTAAAAGATAAAGGGATTTAGATAGGCTATGTTTAAGGTATAATAGTATAGTTATGCGACATAATTATATAGGCCAAAGGCTAAAGTATTCTTGCGCTTCAAGATTTGATACCTTATAGCAAAAATAGGCCAATCAATGGAACGCTCCGCTAAAAACTCTGATTGTCTAGCGATTTTTGACTTTCGCTGCAAGGTATAACAAATCTTTC
>CAZZCQ010000291.1:0-1927 GCA_964652285.1 uncultured Tissierella sp. | reverse complement strand
GATACAAGCCCTACGCTTATGTTTAACGCATCATCCACATAGTTCATCATCTCTTGATCAAACCTACCAACTTTTTCCCTTAGCCTTTTTTTATCTATAGTCCTGATTTCTTCTAGTAGAATAACTGAATCCTTTGGCAATCCGTATTCCTGCCCTGTTATCTCAACATGTGTCGGTAATTTGGCTTTATTTATCTGTGAAGTAATTGCTGCAATAATAACAGTTGGACTATATTTATTCCCAATATCATTTTGAATTACTAGAACTGGCCTAACCCCCCCTTGTTCTGAACCTACAACTGGACTCAAGTCAGCATAAAATACATCTCCCCTTTTAACCATCATGTCTTATCACTTCCGGTTAAACGTATTTCATACATATGTAAATCTTCCATATCGTCTTCTAGTCCAATTTCTGCAAGGGTTAAATTTATTTGACTCATTTCATTATATCCATTCCTAAAGTTCTCATAGATATCTTTGACCCACTTATCCTTGAAGTAGCACTTTACACATTCCAACATAGAATTTCCATCAGCATTTACACTAACGCTAGTGCTTTGGTCAATATCAATCATAAATTTCCACCCCCGTTCCTAATGAAAGCTAATAGTGAAAAAGCAGTACATATTATAATTATATATTGATTATTGGATTCATGTCAACTGGTTAGAATTTATTCAGTTGTATACTTTTCAATATGAGTATATTTATCTTTTTCTATATATATCCTTGGTACTCTCATTCCAATCATACATAATAGTTCATAATTTGCTGTACCCAGTTTTTCAGCTAATTCCTCTACTGTTGGTTGTGATTTATGCTCATAGCCAAATAGTATTGCTTCATCATCATTTTGAACACTATTTATGTCTGTAATATCCACCATTAGCTGGTCCATACATATGCTTCCAAGTATATTTGCTTTTTCATTATTTATACTTACATAGGCTTTTTTTGAAGATAACATCCTAGTATATCCATCAGCATAACCTATGGGCAAGGTTGCAATCCTGGACTTTCTATTTGTTATATAGGTTTGACCATATCCAATTCCTTCACCTGCTTCTAGACTCTTAATCTGTGAAATACAAGATTTTAAAGTCATGGCAGGCTTTATCTTTATTAGCTCTTTATTTACATATTCAGAAGGATAATGGCCGTATAACATTATACCTGGTCTTACCATATTCATTTTATATTCTGGTAAATCTATGATTGCAGCAGAGTTAGATCCATGTTTTATAGGAATATTGATATCCATCTCTTCCAATCTATCTATAAGCCATCTAAACTTCTCATATTGAGCTTTAGTTAAGGACTTATCTTCATATTCTGCTGTAGCAAAATGAGTAAAGATGCCCTCCACTTCTATGTTTGGTAAATTGGTTATCTTTAAAATATCTTCAATCGAAGCCTTATCTGGACGAAATCCTATCCTGTTCATTCCAGTATCTATCTTTATATGTATTTTTGCTGACTTCCCTAAAGCCTGAGCAGCTTTTGATAGAAGCTCTGCATCTTCATAGCTATAGATTGTCTCTATCAAATCATATTTTATTAAATCATCATATTGTATTGGATGTGTGTAATTTAGCAATAAAATAGGTGCTACTATACCTGCCTTTCTTAATGCAATTCCTTCAGATAAAATTGACACTCCAAGTCTATCAGCACCATTTTCTAAAAATATCTTTGAACATGTTATTGCACCATGTCCATAAGCATTTCCTTTTACTATAGCCATTATTAAAGTATCGTTTCCTACATATTTTCTAATCACTTGAATATTATTAATCAAATTATCCAAATTAATTTCTAATCTCACTGGTCTTATCTCATTAAGCTGTTCCATCTCAAAATCTCCTTAATCATCTTTAATATATTTAAAATCCTCATATTCAATAATAACTCTTGTATTCCCTTTT
>CAZZCQ010000290.1:0-1928 GCA_964652285.1 uncultured Tissierella sp. | reverse complement strand
TACATTGCCATAAATATTCCCAATATTATTAATAGGTTTAAGTCCTTCGAGAATGTTATTTCCTTGCTCAAAAGCTATGATACTCTTATTGTAAGAATCTGTTGCCTTATCAGGCTTTCCTATCATATAGTAAAAAATCCCATAAAGATTATATATGCTTCCTAGATGCTTAGAAACATTATATTTCCTAGATATTTCAATTGCTTCTTCTAAGAGCTCTTGAATATTGTCATATCTACCTTTAGCAAATTCCAATCTTATTTTGCTTATAAGCAATAGTACTTGGCCTTCATGAAGATCTTTATTAATTTCAATGATATTTTCAATCCCTGATATCAGATTTTCAGCTTCTATCAATTGATTATAGTTGATAAATATCTCTGCTTTATAATACTTGGCTTTAACCAAATAATCCATACTATCCTTTTCTATAGCGATACTTTCCATTCTTGCAATATATTCATCTGTTAATCCTATATAACCCTTCATATTATATATGTTAATCAATAAATCAAGTATATAAAGTATTTCATCAGTGTCAGTACTCCTTACAAGATTATATGCATGTTCCCATAAAGAAATTGAATATGGACTATATATACTATCTTGCTTTTCTGCTTCTGCTATTACAAGTTTCAAAGCATATTCTATTTGATTTGAATTTTTTAAATGAAATATTAATTCATCAATAATGAATTGATAATTATCATTATATATTCTCATAATACAATTAGCTGCTTGTCCATGAAGTTTAATCCTTTTCTCACATGGTATTCTAGAATAGACAGTTCTCTTAAGCTGAGTGCTATAAATACATAAACTCTTAATATTACTAACTAAATTTTCATCAATAATCCTTGATTCTAATAGAGAATATATAATATCTTCTAGCTTATTCTCATCAATTTCTAGCATCCCCTTGATAATATCTTTTGTAATCATATCTTTAGATAATGATATTATTTCTAATACTATATATTTATCATATTCTATATTTTCTAATTGACTATTTATCATATGATTTTCATCAACAGAAATCATGATTTTATTATAATCCTCTTCAATTGTTTCCCATGTTCCTTTTTCACATATGTATAGTTCTTTTCTATGGTATAGATCCTCAATTACATAATATATAGAACTTGGATTGCCTAGACTCTCTTTGTAAATAAATGATACAAATCTAGTAGGTATGTAACTGATTCCTAATATAGCTTTAACAAATTTGCCAGTATCAGCTTCTGATAAATTTATTAAGTCTATATGAAATATTGATTCTTCTCCTATCAGAGTATCTAGAACTTTTGATATTGTTTTATTTTGAACTAATCTTGAATCTATAGTCGTAGCTATAAAAAAGATTTTTTTATTTTCGCTCCTAAATATTAAGTGATTTAGAAAATTTATTAAATCATCACTAGAAATATCTATATCATCAATTAAGATATATACAGGTCTGATTTTCGATAAATCAGAAAAATAATTAATTAAACAATTATAGATTTTATGCTTCTCTTGATATGTTTTATTTGTTAAAGTATCAAATCTTAATTCACCTTCATCGGTTTGAGTTAATAGTTCACCAAAATCATGGCTATATTTATTTATCAATTCATTAGGTGCAACTTTAATAGATGCTCTCAAAAGGGATGATATATTTAACCCACCTGAAGTAATCTCTTCCCTGCCTTTCAAATATATAACTGATTTGTTTAATAGACCAAATCTATAGGCTATTTCATTCAGTAACTTTGTCTTTCCAGTTCCTGATCTCCCATTGATTATAACACCATTATACTCCTTTATCCCTTTTCTAAGGGAATTATCAATCTCAAGCAAGGTATTGATTTCCTTATCTCTACCAATAATATTTGTATTTAGGAACAATTGATCTCTTTCTTTTTTTAAATCATTATCAAAATCTACAT
>CAZZCQ010000289.1:0-1930 GCA_964652285.1 uncultured Tissierella sp. | reverse complement strand
CTATCCCCCCAATAAATCCAAGCTCCTCTACTAAAACTGCAAAGATGAAGTCATTTTGCTTTTCTGGAATATAGTTAAATTGAGTAAAAACTCCTTCAAACAACCCTCTACCAAAGACTTTCCCAGAACCTATGGCAATTTTCCCTTGTAATGCTTGATAGCCTGTTCCGATAGGATTTCTTTCTGGCTCTAAGAAATCAAAGAATCTATCCTGCTGATATTCATCCATTCTAAACCATAGGATAGGTATTGCAGCTAGTCCAGCCAATACTCCCATCCCTATATATCTCCACTTAATTCCAGCTACAAATAACATTATTGCAATGAAGAAGACAAATACCAATGCAGTTCCGGCATCTGGCTGTCTCAATATTAGTATTACTGGAAGTCCTGCAAATGCAAGTATTTTAAACAAGGTAGCAGGTTCATTTATCTTTTCTTTATTGTTATCTATAAACTTGGAGAGGGATATTATTAGACCAATTTTTACAAACTCTGATGGCTGAAATATGATTGGGCCAATTTCTAACCATGATCTAGCACCATGTTCATCCTCACCAAAACCCCAGATTAAAACAGCTATAAGTAGCAAATTACATACAACATAAATTGGTATGTACATTTTCCCTAGGAACTCATAATCCAATAAGACTAAGAATAATATTGCAAGGAAACCTAAAATAATTGCTGTGATTTGGGATTTCATATAGGTGTCAGTGTCAAAACTTAATGTAGCAGATTTTAGAACAATCAAGCCATATATACATAATGCTATTGTTGTAAATAGCAGTACGAAATCAAATTTCTTGAAGGATTTCAATTTTAAATTAAACATCAAAAACTTCCTTTCAATATGCTAGGAAAATTATATCATATTTATTATTCATAAGACAGTAAAAAATACTTACAATATGGTATTATATTATGGATGGAAGATTTTCTTAGATACGAGGAATAGAAATGATTGATATAAAACAATATATATTGGACAAATCAAAGGTACTAGATATTGATATAATTGGTTTTACTGATGGGGAACCCCTATGTAATCTAGAAGGCTATTTAGACTATCGGGTGGAAAAGGATAGAACCACGGAATTTGAAGAAAGAGATATAAAAAAAAGAATAGACCCAAAGCTTACATTTCCAGATTGTAAATCAATAATTGTTATAGGGATCTCCTATAATGTAGATTATAAACATAATAGTTATCTACTTAAGGGTTGTTTATCAAGGTCATCATGGGGGATTGATTATCATAGGGTTTTGAAAGATAAGATGGAGGCTTTAGTCCAAGAGATAGGTAGGAAGATAGATTTTAAATATAAGTATTTTGTGGATACTGGTCCCTTAGTTGAGAGGGAATTAGCCAAGAAGGCTGGAATAGGATATTATGGTAAAAACTGTTCAATTATAAACCATGACTATGGCTCATTTATCTTCCTTGGTCATATAATGACTGATTTGGATTTAAGCCTAGATAATCCAGTTGAGGATAATTGTGGGGATTGTGATCTATGTATCAAGGCATGTCCAACAAATGCACTAAAGGGAGATTATACCATGAACTCTAAAAGGTGTGTATCCTATCTGACTCAGACTAAGGGGAACATTCCGGAGGTCTTGATGGAGAAAATGGGTATTAACATATATGGTTGTGATACTTGTCAGTTGGTTTGCCCCAAGAATAAGGGGATAAAGAAATCCATTCATAGAGACTTTATACCTGAAGAGACAAATGGGATAATTGACATAGAAGAATTGCTTAATATGACTAATAGACAGTTCAAGAATAAATATGGTCCCATGGCTGCTAGCTGGAGAGGTAAAAATATTCTCAAGCGCAATGCTATTATTGCCTTGGGAAATATGAAGGATAGTAAAAACATAGACTTGTTAATTAGTGAAAAGAAAAAAAACAACCCATTAC
>CAZZCQ010000288.1:0-1932 GCA_964652285.1 uncultured Tissierella sp. | reverse complement strand
TAATCTGGGAGAAGTAGATCTTATAAATAATGCAATAACATATTTAAGAATTATTTCTTTTGGAATCGTATTTTATTTTATCAATCCTGTTTTTACTGCAATATTTAATGGGTATGGGGAAAGTAGAACTCCCTTTATAATAAATTCAGTAGGACTTATTGTTAATATGATTTTGGATCCTTTATTGATTTTGGGTATAGGTCCTTTTCAAAGATTAGAAGTTGCAGGAGCTGCAATAGCAACTGTAATTGCTCAAGCTACTGTAACAGCTATATTCATCATAAATGCCAAGAGAAGACCAGAACTCTTCTCCAAATTGCATCTACTAAGTGTTCCGGATATGGCTCATATCAGAAGAATAGTAAAGTTAGGGCTACCTGTAGCCTTACAAAGTGGATTTTTCACTACTATTGCAATGGTCATAGCTAGAATAATAGCACAGTGGGGCCCTATTCCAATAGCAGTACAAAAAGTTGGCTCACAGATTGAAGCAATATCTTGGATGACTGCTGGGGGATTTCAAACTGCAATGAGTGCCTTCGTTGGGCAGAATTATGGTGCCAGAAAGTGGAATAGGGTATTTAGGGGATACTTTACTGGGATGACAATAATGTCTTTAATCGGAATACTAACATCATTGCTATTAATATTTGCAGCTAGACCATTGTTTTCTATATTTGTTCCAGGAGAAGAGGAAACCATAAGATATGGAATTGTATATTTAAGAATATTAGCACTCTCACAGTTTTTTATGTGTATAGAATCAACTACAGCAGGTGCATTTCATGGGCTAGGAAAGACAGTTCCACCATCCATAGTAGGGATAGTATTTAATGGACTTAGAATACCAGTAGCACTTTATCTTTCATCAACTAGCCTTGGATTAGATGGTGTATGGTGGGCAATAAGCATATCAAGTATATTTAAAGGTATAGTATTGACTACTTGGTATTTAGTTTTTCTAAAGAGAAATCCAAAAACGAGAGATTTAAGAATAGCTGATTTGAAACTGATAGAATAACATGGTGTTCATAAAGAGACATAGTGGGTATAAGAAGAAAAAGGAGAGGTGGTTAATTTGAAACTAACAAATCTTGGACATTCTGTCTTTATTGTTGAGGAAGGAGATTTTAAGGCTATAATTGACCCATTTATTACTGGTAATCCATCAATTAACGCTAAAATAGAAGAAATTGTAGGTCTGACACATATTTTTATAACTCATGGACATGGAGATCATATTGGGGATGGGGTAGAGCTGGCTAAGGCGAATAATGCACTTGTAATATCTAATGCAGAAATATCAGATTATCTTTCAGAAAAGGGTGTAACTACTCATGCTATGCACATAGGTGGAAGGCATACATTTGATTTTGGAATTGTAAAACTAACTCCTGCATTACATGGATCAGGGATAAGTACAGAAAAAGGTATGGTCTATGGAGGTAATCCGGCAGGTTTTGTGATTGAGGTTAATAATAAGAAGATTTACCATGCTGGAGATACTGGATTGACAATGGATATGAAACTGCTAGAAGCAGAAAACATAGATGTGGCTATGCTTCCAATAGGTGGGAATTACACAATGGATATAGATGATGCAGTTATTGCAGCAGAATTCATTAAGCCAAGGATGGTAATTCCGATGCACTATGATACCTTTCCAGTTATAAAGGCAGACCCAAAAGAATTCAAAGAAAAGAATAGAGTGTGCGATACTGTTATATTAGACATTGGAGAGTCTTTTGAGTTTTAATAAGGAAAACAAAAATCCTAGGATATTTATCCTAGGATTTTTTATATTAAGCAACCCTTGAGAATACTAGCCTCCAAGAGTTACATCCTGATTATCATACCATAGAAGTGCTTCTTCAAATTGTTCAGGCTTAAAATCTGGCCAATAATCATCTATTATATAAAAATCTGAGTATA
>CAZZCQ010000287.1:0-1962 GCA_964652285.1 uncultured Tissierella sp. | reverse complement strand
ACGACTCGCTACTCCTGATTCCACATCCCCGTCGAAACCAGTGCGCCCCCATAAAATATTATGATTTAGCTTAATAATTATAACAAATTTTAGGTATTATGTCAACCATGGGCTGGCGTGGAAACCAGCCCCTACAAAGCCACAAAACCAAAGGCGGTCGTAGACACGCCCTTACTTCACATTCTTTCAAGATGACGAAATGAGATTTTCTACAAATATTTCTCTGATGCCTGCTGCTCCATTCTTCGCATCGCATCTTTCTTAGCTATATCTTCTCTTTTATCGTAGAGTTTCTTGCCTCGAGCTACAGCTAATTCCACCTTTACTTTCCCATCTTTAAGATAGACTGCTAATGGGACAAGGGTTAAGCCCTTGAGGGTTATCTCTTGATTTAGTTTGTGAATCTCTCTTTTATGGAGAAGCAACTTCCTCTTCCTTACAGGGTCTACATTATAGATATTTCCTTGCTCATATGGACTTATATGCATATTGTTTAAATAAATCTCTCCATTATCTACACTTGCATAACTATCTTTAAGATTTAATTTACCTTGTCTTACGGATTTTACCTCTGTACCCTTAAGCGCTATTCCTGCTTCGATAGTATCTTCTATAAAATAATCATGTCTAGCTTTTCTATTGCTTGCTAGAATCTTTATTCCACCCTTTTCCATATAATCACCTTCATCTATTTTCAATTAAGTCTAGCAAATTATTTCTTTGCTGTCAATCTAGTCTATTATAGAGAAGTCAATATTCCTTCTCAATGGGTCTGCACCTACTACTTCAATTTTCACTAGGTCCCCTAAGCGATAAATCTTCTTTGTTCTTTCTCCGATTATATAATAATTCTCTTCATCAAAAATATAATAATCATCAAGCATATTCTTGAAATGTACTAAGCCCTCTACTGTGTTTTCCAATTGAACAAATATACCGAAGTTGGTCAATGAGGATATTATACCTTCATATTCTTCTCCAATCTTGTCACTCATATATTGGGCCTTTTTCATGTCCTCAACTTCTCTTTCTGCCTCTTCTGCTCTTCTTTCTGTCATTGAGGTATAATCAGCTATGTCTGGTAAATTTTCTTCTAAGAATTTCTGTTTATCTATGCCTAATTTACCCTTGAGATTTGCTTTTATAATTCTATGAATTACTAAGTCAGGATATCTTCTAATTGGTGCTGTAAAATGGGAATAGTATTTTGCTGCTAGACCAAAGTGTATATCTGGTACTGAACTATACTTTGCCTTCTTAAGTGATCTTAGTAGAAGGGTAGAGATTACTATCTCTTCTTTCTTGCCTTTTATTTCTTTTGTCAACAATTGCAATTCCTTTGGATGAATCTCTTTTCCCTTTAGTTTATAGCCAAAGTTATGGATAAATTTCCCGAAATCATTGAGTTTCTCCTGTGAAGGCTCTTCGTGTATCCTATAAAGGAAGGGTAATTCAGCCCAGAAATATTCTTCCGCTATGGTCTCATTAGCTACTAGCATAAACTCCTCTATCATTCTATTGGCAATTCTTCTTTCCATTCTCTTAATATCTATTGGATAACCACTGTCATCTAAGATTATCATGGTTTCTGGAAAATCAAAATCTATACTTCCTCTTTTTTCTCTCTTCTCATTTAATATCTTAGCTAATTCTTCCATATCATTAAGCTCAGTTAATACATCTTTTAGTTTATCCTTTGTTTCTTCATTATCATCTTCCAGATAATCTGATACATCATCGTAGATTAATCTAGCTTTACTATTGATTACTGATTCTACTATACTATGGCTTGATACATTGCCATTTTTATTAATTTCCATAATGACAGATAGGGTTAATCTATCTTCATTGGGATTGAGTGAGCATATTCCATTGGATAATTCTTTTGGTAACATTGGTACCACTCTATCTATAAGATATACAGAATTGCCCCTGTTAAATGCTTCCTTGTCAATTGAAGAG
>CAZZCQ010000286.1:0-2006 GCA_964652285.1 uncultured Tissierella sp. | reverse complement strand
CCAATCCAGGAGAATATTAAATGCTGCAAAGAAAGCTGGTCTTATACCCAAAATCCATGCTGATGAAATAATAACCCTTGGTGGGGCAGAATTGGCAGCAGAAGTTGGATGTATATCAGCAGAGCACTTAATAGCTGCAAGTAATCAAGGCATAAAGAATATGGCTGAAAAGGGCGTAATAGCTGTATTACTTCCAGGGACAAGTTTTAATCTACAAAAAGGTAGCCTTGCACGAGCTAGAATGATGATGGACGAAAATGTTCCTCTTGCAATATCTACTGATTATAATCCAGGAAGCTGCCCTAGTGAAAATCTTCAATTGATGATGACTTTTGCATCTTTGACCTTGAAGATGATACCAGAAGAGGTGATAGTAGGGGTTACCATAAATGCTGCAGCAGCTTTAGGTATGGAAGAACAAGTAGGTTCATTGGAGAAGGGCAAGAAAGCTGATATAGTTATATTCGATGCCCCAAATTTGGATTATATGATTTATCATTTTGGAATAAATCATACTGATATGGTTATAAAGAATGGAAAAGTTGTATATAAAAAATAAGTAGGAGGCGTAGTTATGTGGGATAATAAAACAATAGCTGAGGCAATGGAGATTAAACTAGAAAATTATTTGCCACCATATCCTGAATTTATCAAAAATGTTGGAAGGGCTCCCAAGAGAGAATTTTCTTTAAATAAACATGAAACAGAGCTTGCTTTAAAAAATGCATTGAGGTACATTCCTGAAGAATTGCATGAAGAAATTGCTCCTGAGTTTATGGTTGAATTACTAAGTAGAGGTAGAATTTATGGTTATAGATTTAGGCCCCAAGAAAGAATTTATGGCAAGCCTATTGATGAATATAAAGGTAAATGTATAGAAGGTAAAGCTTTTCAAGTGATGATAGACAATAATTTAGATTTTGATGTAGCCTTGTATCCTTATGAATTGGTTACATATGGTGAGACTGGGCAAGTATTTCAAAATTGGATGCAATATAGATTGACCAAGAAGTATTTGGAAGAATTGACCGATGAGCAGACACTGGTAATGGAATCTGGTCATCCCCTAGGACTATTTAAATCAAGTAAACAAAGTCCAAGAGTAATAATCACTAATGCTTTGATGGTAGGTATGTTTGATGATCAACAACACTGGATAAAAGCCCAAGCAATGGGTGTTGCCAACTATGGACAAATGACAGCTGGTGGTTGGATGTATATTGGACCTCAGGGGATTGTTCATGGTACATTTAGCACAATCTTAAATGCGGGTAGAATGAAATTGGGGATACCCCATGATAAGGATTTAAAAGGACATATCTTTGTTTCTTCGGGCTTAGGTGGAATGAGTGGTGCCCAAGGTAAAGCAACTAAGATTGCTGGTGGTGTTGGGGTTATTGCTGAAGTGGATATATCAAGAATCAACACAAGACTTGAACAAGGCTGGGTAGATAGAGTATATGATGATTTGAGAGAGCTGTTTACAGCTGCAAAAAAATATGTTGATGAAGGAAGAAGCATAGCACTTGCATATCATGGCAATATTATTGATTTACTAGAATATGCAGTAGAAAATAATATCCATATTGATTTATTATCTGATCAGACCTCCTGTCATGCAGTATATGATGGTGGATATTGCCCGCAAGGAATTACCTTTGATGAAAGAAGCAGGATGTTATATGAAGATAAGGAGAGCTTTATAAATGAAGTTGATAAATCTCTTAAGCATCATTTTGAATTGATAAAAACTCTAGTAGATAGAGGCACCTACTTCTTTGATTATGGAAATAGCTTTATGAAGGCAGTATATGACTCAGGTGTACAAGAGATATCAAAAAATGGTATAGATGATTCTCAAGGCTTTATATTTCCATCCTATGTAGAAGATATAATGGGACCTATGCTATTTGACTATGGTTATGGACCTTTTAGATGGGTTTGCTTAAGTGGGAAACATGAGGATTTAATAAAAACAGATAAGGCAGCAATGGGATGTATCGACC
>CAZZCQ010000285.1:0-2016 GCA_964652285.1 uncultured Tissierella sp. | reverse complement strand
TCCCGTCCTACTGTTCAGAGAATATATACGGAAGCTAGAAAAAAGCTGGCAGAATCATTGGTAAATGGAAAAGTACTAATAATTGAAGGAGGAAGATATAGTCTTTGTGATGGGCTGGGTAACGGTAATGGCTGTGGTCGAGGCTGCAAGAAACATAGGCAAAGAGGTCAGGGTAGAGGAAATATTTAAAAAACATAAGAAGGGATGATTTTTATGAGAATAGCAATACCTGTAGATAAAAAAGATAATGGAGCAAAGGTATCAACATCTTTTGGACGCGCACCATATTTTTTAATTTATGATATTGAATCAAAAGAGAGTTCTTTTATTGAAAATAGGGCAAAAGAAAGTAAAGGTGGTGCAGGAATTATAGCAGCACAAACAATAGTAGATAATAAAGCAGAGGTTTTAATAACTCCCCAATGTGGTGAAAATGCTGCTGAAGTAATTAAGGCAGCTGATATTGAAATATATAAAACTGAAGGCAATAATCTAGGGGAAAACATAGATAAATTTATAAATGCTAAACTATCTTTGTTGGATGAAATTCATGGCGGATTTCATGGACATGGAGGAAATTGATATGAAGATTGCTGTACTAAGTGGCAAAGGTGGTACAGGAAAGACTTTAGTATCGGTGAATTTAGCTGCAGTGACAAAAGAATCTCTATATATAGATTGTGATGTAGAGGAACCCAATGGATATTTGTTTTTTAAACCAGAGGATGTCAAGGTAGAAGAAGTAACAATTAGGATTCCAACTGTAGATAATGGGGCTTGTAATGGTTGTCGGCAATGTGTAGATTTCTGTAAATTCAATGCTCTTGCCTATATAAAAGATAACTTGATAATTTTTGATGATATTTGTCACTCCTGTGGTGGTTGCGTATTGATTTGTCCAGAAGATGCTTTAAGAGAAAAGGAAAAAGTTATAGGAAGAGTAGAGAAAGGATTCTCAGAAAATGTAAAAGTACATACAGGAATATTAAATATTGGTGAAGAGTCAGGAACCCCAATCATCAATAATTTATTGAATGACATCAAGGAAGTATCTGAACCTATGATTTTTATCGATTGTCCCCCAGGTAGTGCTTGTATTGTAATGGATAGTATAAAAGATGCAGATTATTGTATATTGGTTGCTGAGCCAACCTTATTTGGAGTACACAATCTCAATATGGTCTATGAACTAGTTAATTTATTTAATAAACCCTTTGGTGTAGTTCTTAATAAGACTTTAGAAGAAGAAAATCCAGCAGAGAAATTTTGTTTAAATAGAAAGATAAAGATTTTAGGGAAAATTCCCTTTGACCATGAGCTTGGAAATATAAATTCAAATGGAGAAATTGCTGTTAGAAAAAGTAAAACATATAAGGAAATGTTTTCAAATCTATTAGAGACTGTAATAGAGGAGGTGCAGAATGAAAGAATTGCTAATTCTTAGTGGCAAAGGTGGTACAGGAAAGACTACCATAGCAAGTGCATTTATTAAGCTTTCTAGCGCTAGAGTATATGCTGATTGTGATGTGGATGCTCCTAATTTGCACCTTATAAGTGGCTGGGACTCAGAACCCAAGAAGTCAGATTATTATGGTCTAGCAAAGGCTCATATAGATATTGAAAAATGTAATAAATGTGATATATGCAGACAAAGTTGCAGATTTGATGCAATTTTAGTGGAAGAAGAATATAAGATAGATCAATATGCCTGTGAAGGCTGTGGAGTCTGTGAGTATGTCTGTCCTGAAGAAGCTATAAGAAGGATTTCCTATGTAGATGGTCAACTGATGCTATACTCTAACGAAGAAGAGGTGTTTTCAACAGCACAACTTAAGATGGGAAGTGGCACATCAGGCTTGTTAGTTACTGAGGTGAAGAAACAGATGAGATTAGCATCTGAGGATGTAGAATTAGCAATAATCGATGGTTCACCAGGTATAGGATGCCCTGTCATAGCATCTCTTAGTGGGGTAGATATGGTTTTAATTGTAGCTGAACCTTCCATATCAGGTATTA
>CAZZCQ010000284.1:0-2025 GCA_964652285.1 uncultured Tissierella sp. | reverse complement strand
TTCATAAGTTACCATACGACTTTTATGAAAAATATGGACTAGGATATGATAAAAACACAGCTGATGCCTTCGACACAAGAAGTAAAAATGGTAAGGTAGGATTAGGTGTTAATCCATATGTTTGGGAATCAGCCATTCCAATTTGGAAGATGAAAGATAAAAAATTAACAAGCTTAACACTCTATCCAATAGAGTTAGGGTTTGGCCAAGCCCGCTATGTGAGAGGATGGCCAGCTTTGTCAGATAAAAAGAAGATAATAGAAAATTTAGCTGAATTAAGTAAGCCATTTGGAACTACAATAGAAATGGATGGGCCAATTGGAAAAGTAAAATTATAACAATCCCCCTTTTTATGTACAAATAATGGTAGACAGATGGAATTATTTATACTGTTTATCGCAAGAAGAGACCACTGAAAAGTGGTCTCCTTGTTATAGTTGATGAAAAGAAAATATCTATTGATATTTGAGTATACATAGGCTTAAAACAAAATATTAGGAGGTTTCAATATGAAAACTGAAACTGCAGAATTGATTCAAAACCACCGGTCAATAAGGAAATACTCAGACAAACCTATAGATGATAGTATTTTAAATGAATTATTGGTGGCAGCTCAATGGGCACCTTCTTCCCATAATATTCAAGCATATTCTATTATAGTGGTGAAGAATGAAGATACAAAGAATATTCTATCTGATTATTGTGGTTCACAGGAGTGGGTTAGGACTTGTCCAGTATTCTTAGTTTTTTGTGCAGATTTTTATAGACTTAAAACTGCTTGTGAAATGAATGACTCACCTTACGCACTTAATGGGGTAGAAAATCTTATTGTAGGAGCCGTTGATGCTGCTTTGTCTGCAGAGAATGTATATATAAGTGCAAAATCCTATGGTTTAGGTGGAGTTATGATAGGTGGCATACGCAATAATTCGCAAGAGGTTGTAGACTTATTAAAGCTACCAGAATATGTAATACCTATTGTTGGAATGTGTCTAGGCTATCCTGATCAGGAACCTTGGCAAAAACCTAGACTACCACAAGATATCGTTGTTCATAATGAAGAATACAATACTAAAATCATTAAAGAAGGATTAATGGAGTATGATAATATTATGTCTGATTATTATTTTAGAAGGACTAATGGACAAAGAGATAAAGGTTGGACAGAATTGATGGCTGAATATTTAAGAAATGAAAGAAGACCGGACTTAAAAGAGTTTATTATCAATCAAGGTATTAAGTTGATATAGGTGATTATAAAAATAGAAAGGGTTTTGATACTCATTAATGAGTATCAAGACCCTGTATTTTAGCTCAATTATTTTTTTACATCTTACTTAGAGAAAGATTCTATTCTTAAAGTATGTTGTTGTAATAACTGAAGTTAGACATGTTCCATAGTTTTTGATTCTATCTATGAATTTTTCCAAGTTATCAATACTTTCTATTGAAACAGCAATTATGGCATTATATGAGCCCACAACTCTCTGTAAAGCTGTAACATAGGCATTATTTGAACAAAAATCTACAAACTCCTCATACATACTCGATTTAACATCAACGCATATAATTGCACTTACCTCTCTGCCTAGTTTTTTTATATCTACTTCGATAGTGGATTTTTTAATAATACCTTTATCTTCCAATTTATTAATTCTTTCCTTAACAGCTGGAATACTAAGATTTACTTCTTTTGATATCTCATTGTAAGTCATTCTTGAATCAGAACTCAACAATTTTAAAATCTCATAACTGATATTATCCATTGGTTAACACTCCTTAAAAAAAAGACTAGTTTATAACTCGCTTAACATTATATCATAAAAATCAAAAACATAAAATCTAAAGTGAATGAAAACATTTTCCTTAAAAAACAAAGGAAATGATTAAAATTTCCTCAAAAATCTTATTTAGAGATTTTTGTCATTATTATATACTTGTAACTGTGGTCTTATATATCTTAATTTATAGAGAAAACGAAAGGAGGAAATATATTTAATTAGGTTTTAAGCGATCTACATATGT
>CAZZCQ010000283.1:0-2060 GCA_964652285.1 uncultured Tissierella sp. | reverse complement strand
TGTTATTCTTGTTGTATCTTTAGCATTGACTGGATGTGGAGATAACTCAGGCAACTCAGGTAACTCAGGTAATTCAGGAAATGGGGACAACTCTGGTACATCAGGCAATAATGAAGAGCAATATGTTATAAAATATGCACATAATCAACTAGAATCAACTCCTCAACATGAAGGTACATTGTTATTTAAAGAAAAGGTAGAAGAGTTATCAAATGGTAGAATCACTGTCCAAATATTCCCTAATAATGAATTAGGTAGTATGAGAGAAGTAATAGAACAAGTACAATCAGGACAGATTGAATTAGCACAGCAATCCTTAAGCGTACTGACTAATTTTGCACCTGAGTTAGCTGTTACGGATTTACCATATCTATTTCCATCTGAAGAAGTATTATGGGAAACTCTAGATGGTCCTATGGGTGATAAACTAAATGAAAAATTACAAAGCGCAGGACTTAAGGCATTAGGTTATATGAGTGGTGGACCTAAACAATTTTCATCAAATATGCCGATTAGAACTTTAGAGGATTTCAAGAATCAAAGATTTAGAGCATTACCAGCACCTATAATTATTTCAACTTTTGAATCATTAGGTATTAATCCAATTCCTATAGAATTTAGTGAGCTTTACAATTCATTACAGCAAGGGGTTGTAGATGGTCAAGAAAACCCTACACAGACTGTAGATATGCTAAGATTATATGAAGTTCAAAAGTATGTAGCATTAACAGATCATGCATGGATGATTTATAACAATGTTATGAATAAGAATTTCTTTGATAATCTTCCTTCAGATTTACAGGAAGTTGTAGTTGAGGCTATGGATTATGCCAATGTAGAACAAAGAAAAATAATGTCTAGTGAAGAAGAGACATATATTGCAAATATTGAAGCTAATGGATGTGAAGTAATTAGAATATCTGATGAGGTTAAAGCTGATTTAGCTGAAGCAAGTAGTGTAGTAGAAGCACAATTTAGGGATTCTATTGGTGCAGATTTAATTGATGAGTTTAAGGCAGAGGTTGAAAAGCTAAGTAATTAATTAATAACATAGGGTGTTAATTGAAAAATTAACACCCTATTGAGAAAGGAATTGATTGAATGGAAAGGAATAAATACAGCCTTAAGACACTGGATAAGATAGAAGAGATTATCGTAGGATCTGCTCTTCTAGCTTCAACATTGTTGATAACAATTAATGTTATTCTGCGATTTTTCTTTGGAGCTGGTATATCATGGAGTGATGAATTAGTTCGATATCTTATAATCGTACTTACATTTGTTGGTTCAGCTATTTGCGTAAGAACTGGCAAACATATTGCTATCGACCTATTAAGTGGTCGTTTAAAAGGAAACAAAAGAAATTATCATATGCTTCTTATAAATATTAGTGGTCTAATATTTATGTTAGCAGTTGCAATATTTTCTATAAAAATTATTCAAAATAATTTTAGATTCCCACAGCTTTCTCCAGCATTACAAATACCAATGTGGATACCATATTTGTCAATCCCTATAGGATTTGGTCTATCATCAATTAGATATGTCCAAGAAATATTGTATGCTATAGATGGTATAAGGGATATGAAGAAAGGAAGTGGTGAGTAAACATGGTAACTGCATTTATAGGAATCGTACTAGCTATATGTTTATTTTTAGGAATACCAATATTTATGAGCTTATCTATACCAAGTTTTTTGGCTCTGAATTTGTTTACAGAAATATCGGTAGAAGTAATGGTTCAACGATTTTTTGGTGGTCTAGATAAATTTGGTCTTATGGCCATGCCATTATTTATATTTGGGGCTGAAATAATGCTTCAAGGTGGGATAGCAAGGAAATTATTAGATTTCACTAAATATCTTGTTTCTTGGTTACCAGGTGGTACTGCTTTTACTACTCATATTTCATGTTTGTTCTTTGGCGCACTATGTGGCTCTAGTCCTGCAACAGTTGCGGCTATAGGTGGTGTAATGTATCCTGAGTTAAGAGCTGATAATTATGATGAAGATTTTTCTGTAGGACTTATTACTTCTAGTTCAGCTGTAGCACTATTGATA
>CAZZCQ010000282.1:0-2087 GCA_964652285.1 uncultured Tissierella sp. | reverse complement strand
AGCTGTGGGTCCTAGGGCTAAAGGTGTAATAGACATTCATAAATCTGTTACAGATAACATCTTAGCTGTGGCAAAGGCCTTGAATAAATCAGTGGAGGATATAACCATTGAAATATTAGATAGACCTAGACATGCAGAGATGATTAAAGAGATTCGTAAGGTTGGTGCTAGGATTAAATTTGTGAGTGATGGTGATATATTAAGTGCAATATCTACTTGTTTTGATTACACTGGTGTTGATATGTCAATGGGTGTTGGCGGTGCTCCAGAGGGAGTTATAACTGCGGTTGCTTTAAAGTGCATCGGTGGAGATTTCCAAGGGATATTAGCTCCTCTAAACGAAGAACATAAAGCAAGGTGTATAGAGATGGGAGTAGTTTTGGATAAGGTTTATTATATTGATGACTTAGCTAAAGGGGATGAGATGTCCTTTGCAGCCACAGGTGTTTCTTATGGTGAACTCTTAAATGGTGTTAAGTATGGGGAAAATAATACTGCTTCTACACATACTTTAGTACTAAGAGCAGAAACAGGGACTATCAGATTTTTGGAGGCAGTACACCATTTAGATAAAAAACCAGAGTATGCAAAATAAATAGGTGGTGATATTTTGAGAAAAGATGATCTAAAGAAAAAGAAGGTAGATGAATTAAGGGATATGGCGAAGGATATGGGTATTCTTCAGCCTTATAAGTTTAGGAAAGATGAGCTTGTACAATTACTTATGATGAATGACAATGGAAAAGATGATGTGAGCAAGCTAGAAGAAGAGAATTATGAAAATTGGGATGAACCGGAGAAAATCAATATTTCAGAAATAGACTTAGATGTACTATCAGACAAAGCTACTGAAGAGATTGGACATTTGGATGAAATTGATACTGCTCAAGGAATTCTAGAACTTCATACGGATGGATATGGGTTCTTAAGAAGGGATAATTACCAATCAGGGGATAATGATATATACATATCTCCTTCACAGATTAGAAGGTTCAAACTCAAAACAGGAGATAAGATCTTAGGCGTGACTAGACCTCCTAAATCTGGCGAGAAATTTCAAGCATTATTATATATCAAAGCAGTTAATAATATGAATCCAGAGACTGCCTTAAATAGGCCAGATTTTGATAGCCTAACGCCTATTTATCCAAATGAAAGGCTTGAACTTGAGACTAGCTCTCATGAATATGCCATGAGGATGATAGATTTAGTAGCACCAATAGGTAAAGGGCAAAGGGGAATGATTGTATCACCTCCTAAGGCTGGTAAGACAACTCTATTGAAGATGATTGCAAATTCCATCGAGATAAGACATCCAGAAGTTGAGTTGATAATCCTACTGATTGATGAAAGGCCTGAAGAAGTTACAGATATGAAGAGATCTGTTAAGGGCGATGTCATATACTCTACTTTTGATGAATTGCCAAGGAACCACACCAAAGTTTCTGAAATGGTGCTTGAAAGAGCAAAGCGGCTTGTTGAGCATGGCAAAGATGTGGTAATATTGTTAGATAGCATCACAAGATTAGCTAGAGCATATAACTTGATCATACCTCCTACTGGAAGAACCCTTTCAGGTGGATTGGATCCTGGAGCCCTACATAGACCAAAGAGATTTTTTGGTGCAGCTAGGAAGTTGGAGGAAGGTGGTAGCCTTACAATCCTTGCTACAGCATTAGTTGAAACTGGTTCTAGAATGGATGATATGATATATGAGGAATTTAAAGGTACCGGTAACATGGAAATTCATCTTGATAGGAAATTATCTGAAAAGAGGATATTCCCTGCAGTGGATATCTACAAATCAGGTACTAGAAGGGAAGAACTACTTCTAAACCAGAAGGAATTAGAAACTATTTGGGCTTTAAGAAAAGCTATGGGAAACACTCCAACTCCAGAGGTCACTGAGAACTTCATTGATTTTCTATTTAAGACAAAAACCAATGATGAATTTATAGAAGATATTAGAAATAAAATATGGATTTAGTTGATTCTAAAAAAAAAATATGCTATAATTTAATGGTTAAAATGAAAATATCTAATTGATATAGAGAATTTTGAAAGAGGTGAAATACATGAAAGCAGGA
>CAZZCQ010000281.1:0-2091 GCA_964652285.1 uncultured Tissierella sp. | reverse complement strand
GCTTTTAATTGTTCAACTAGATCTTCTTCAGTTAAGCCTTCAGGCAATTCTGTTCCTATTCCCATCATACTAGGAATTTGCTCAAATATTGAGTTCATCAAGGAAGTTAAGTCCATTTCCATCTTAGCAAATTCTCCACTTGCTTGGTCAACATACATAATATATGTTATATCATCAAGATTAGTCAATAGGTCTAGGCTCATTTGAAGATCCTCATCAGTTAAAATATCTGATACCATTGCCATACTTTGTTTAAATATAGCATCAAATCCTTCAAAGGTTATGGTAACCTCGTACTTCTCTAAATCTTTTCCTGCAATAGAATAGTTACCTAGATATTTTACATCCTTAACTGATTGCCTATTTAATTCTTTAATTTCCTCATTGTCTGGATCTAATAACTCAGCTAGACTATCATCCTCAATTTCTTGTACAATCCAAATCAGCTTTCCTGTATTTTGGTCTAGATTGCCTGTATAACTTATCATTTTATTATCTTCGGCAACCATATACATTTCCATTATAGGTATTGGAATTTGCATTCCTTCTACTTCCATAATCATAAGTGCATCAGAACTAAGCTTCATAGGACTATTAAAGGCAGTGGCATTCATAACCATTTGTATGTCCATGTCTCCTTCTTCAGGTACAGCTATAGACATATTCATTAGGATCTTCATATCATAATTTTCCCATTCATATTGCTTTTCATTAGCCTCTAAAACATTAGCTTTAGCATCAATTGGCTCGCTTGTTATGACCACTGTTCTAAGATTACGATCCCATTGTACATCTGCACCAAAGGCTTCCATTATCGCCCTTATAGGTAAATAGGTTCTATCATTTTTGATAATAGCAACTGTGTCATTCTCGATCTCTTCACCATTTTTGACTATATACGCTTCTCCTATGGGAACTTCTACAGTTATGTCTCCCTTTACTGCTTTTGCAGTTCTAGTAGCTTGATCCCAATCAACTTCAGCCCCAAAGGCCTCTAAAGCCGCTCTAAATGGTACCAAGGTACGATCATTCTCATCAATAAATGGTGTTCCAAATTCCTCATCAAACTCTACATTTGTTGAATCAATTCTGACTATAGTATCTTCTTGGGCAAAAACTATAGATGATGTCATAGTCAAAATCAATACTAACAGTAATACAAAACCCCTCTTTTTCATCATTTAAAGTCCTCCTTTTACAGGTATATCCTTCCATTAATCCTGAATCATGACCTACAATTTATTGTTATACATATATGATACACTATTCACAATTAAAATTCAAAAAGAAATTATATCCATCGGAATACTTTCAAGTCTTTTTACAATAAATCTTGACTTCCAAATCCTCCTATTATAAGTTGCCTTCAACCCAGTCTTTCAATACTACAGCGTGGTTTATATTTTCATCTCTTGCAGCATATAACAAAGTCACATTTCCTGTTTCAAGCTTACTATTTATCAACTCCAGAAATTCTTTAGACTTTTTATTATTACTTAATTCATATAGGTATGCTTGTTTAAATTCTTCAAACTTATCTGGCTCATGGTTGAAGTCTTTTCTTAAATCAATTGATGGAGTAATTTCCTTTGCCCAATAATCAATATTTGCTTTGCCCTTAGAAACTCCTCTTGGCCACAATCTATCAACTAAAATCCTATATCCATCTTCTTTACTCGATTCTTGATATATTCTCTTTGTCCTTAGCATTAAAAATACCTCCTTATCTATACTTAAAGTTCTACTCATTTTTTATAAAATCACCTTAAACTGTGTAAATCATTCTGCAAGGCATTATTGTATTTATCAATACATGATTTACATATACATGCTGCTTCTTTTTTATCATGTGGTAGAGTATCCAATAGTTCTTGAGGGATTTTAACATCATAACACCAGCAATCCTTACTGTGTTTACAACCATTATCCTGTCCACATATAGGGCATATCCTTGAATCTTTACTTGGTTTACCTGAATTATCACACATAATTTTCTCCTCCACTTACATGTCTTTTTTCTTCCAAGTTTTTAATTCATTCAATTCAAAGGTCCATTCAGGCGTTCTTAATCTTTCTTTACCTTCTATCGAA
>CAZZCQ010000280.1:0-2111 GCA_964652285.1 uncultured Tissierella sp. | reverse complement strand
CTTGATCGTGTTTAGATAGATTCTAACATTTATTAATGCTTTGATGTTTTGCTTAGGTATATATTGTTCTTCTTCCCTTTTTCTTAGGTTTTCCAAAATATCCTCAACTAAATTCTCTGTTTTGCTTACATTTAAGGATTTGGAGACTACTTTATCGAGAACCATATATCTTATTTCATCATCAGGCAATTTCAGCAGAACCCTCCCATGTCTTTCTGTCAATCCTTCCTCAATCAATGTCTTCTTAATGTCACTAGGTAGTTTTAAAAGTCTGATCTTGTTTGCAATGGTGGATTGAGATTTTCCAATCTTTTCGGCCAATTCCTGCTGTGTAAAGTTATGGTCAATGATGAGATTGTTATATCCCTCTGCTTCTTCAATAAAGTTCAAATCCTCTCTTTGTAAGTTTTCTATCAGAGCTATTATAGCAGATTCTCTATCCCTATATTCAACAACTAATGCTGGTATTTCAGCTAGTTTGGCCAATTGTGAAGCTCGAAGTCTTCTTTCGCCGGCAATTAATTCATAGGATTCACTAGTTATCTGCCTAACACTTATTGGTTGAATTACACCATAAGCTATTATAGATTGAGATAGCTCTTCAAGTGCTTTTCTATCAAAGTTTCTCCTTGGTTGATAAGGATTAGGTCTTATAGAATTAATAGGAATTTGTTTTACTACTTGATGTAATGTCATAATTACACCTCTCTCAATTTGTTTAAACTCACTATATAAATTCTATAAAATCTCAATATTTCCTTCTTTATTTCCCAATAATTTTCATACAAATTCTCTGAATTTACAAGGGGTTTTTCTTTGGTTTCCCACCACCCCTAGGATATTTTGTCGGAGTTTCACTAACTTTGTGTATTATTATCAAGGAATGTACTATATCGCTTCCAGGAATCTCAACCAATTTCTTCTCACTAACCTTTCCACCTAATAGTCTTATTGCATTCTGGCTTGATTCTAATTCTTCATCTATATCTGAACCCTTCATGGAGATAAAATATCCTCCTACTTTGACAAAGGGTATACAGTACTCACTTAGGGTGTCAAGGGATGCTACGGCTCTTGAAATACAAATATCATACTTTTCTCTATAGTTTGGCGTGATACTCAATTCCTCAGCCCTTCCATGGATTGCCATCACACCATCTAGTTCTAACTGAGAAATAACTTCCTTTAAAAATATAATCCTCTTATTCAAGCTATCCAATAGCGTCATTTCCAAATCAGGATTCACAATTTTTAGAGGCAAACCAGGAAATCCCCCTCCACTTCCTATATCAATGACTCTTTTTTTACCATTAAAAATTCCTGTTGTGAATGGAGTCAAGCTATCTAGAAAGTGTTTGCTATCGATTTCTTCATCTTCTGTAATAGCAGTTATATTGATTTTTTTATTCCACTCTTTTAATAATTCTTTATATTTCTGGAATCTATCTAAATCATCATCTTGAAGGTCCAATCCTAATTGAAATGCGCCTTCTTTTAATAAATTATTATTTTCCATTTACCTGGTCCTTTCTTCTCACTTGCTCCAAATAAATTAAGAGAACATTGATATCCGATGGAGAAACGCCTGAAATCCTCGATGCTTGCCCCACTGAATCAGGTTTAATACGATTAAGTTTATCTTTAGCTTCATTGCTCAAACCCTTAACCAAATTATAATTTAGGTCTTGATTTAACCTTTTATTTTCTAGCTTCTTGAATTGTTCTACTTGTATCATCTGCTTCTTTATATAGCCTTCATATTTAATCTGTATCTCTACTTGTGCTTTGATTTCTCTAGGCAGATCCACTCTTTGTGGATCAAAAATACTGGTCATCTCATAATTCAATTCAGGCCTTCTAATAAGGTCATATAGGCTGATTTGGGTTTTTAGATATGTTGAAGATAATTCCTCTAGCATTTGATTTATCTCTGATGTAGGATTTAGCTTTATATCTTTAAGCCTCTTTAATTCATACTCAACAGCCTTTTCTTTTTTCAAGAGCCTTTGATATCTATCTTCTCTTACTAAACCAAGCTCATATCCTTTTTTAGTAAGTCTTAAGTCAGCATTATCTTGGCGAAGCGTCAATCTATATTCTGCTCTTGAAGT
>CAZZCQ010000279.1:0-2121 GCA_964652285.1 uncultured Tissierella sp. | reverse complement strand
AATAATTGCCCTTACCTCATTAGGATAGGTTTGAGTCCAGTATAAGGCTTCAATTCCTGACATAGAATGTGGTATTAATATATACGGACCACTTATGTCAGCCTTTGAAAGGGCTTCTCTTGTTTGGGATAAAATAGTATCTATATCCCTATTTACATCAACTATCTCACTAAATCCATATCCTAATTTTTCCACTACTACAATTTGGTATTCATCGCTCAACAATGAATATAGGGACTTGAAATCTAAAACAGGAGAAGATGTACCTCCTCCAGACATAAATACTAATGTAATATCTCCTTGCCCTTCCTTATACACATGCATAGAATGCCCATCTACTTCTACAATCTGTCCATTTGGGACAAATAGTTCATCTTCTTTAGCTAAATGATACCTATGATTAATATAAGTAATCATTATAAATACAATAATTAGTACAAGAAGAACTCCAAAAATAACTCCCATACCTTTAAAGACTTTTTTCATAATCGCCTCCAAATATATCTCACATTATACTGGTAAATATGAAATAAGAATTCCACCTAATATCAGGCTTGCTAAATTCGCTGCAATAGTGTAAATAGTTCTTCGGCTTTTCTTGCCTTCCTTAAGCATACTAATAAAGGCAATCATCTCTACAATCAATATGATTATCTCGCCAAAGATAAAGCCAAACATCCAATATGGTCCTATAATAGGGCCTGTAATCATTGCATTGAGCCCACCTTGGGTGATGAGATTGATTATAAGGAAAATTATCCAAGACCTCTTCTCACGAAAACCAAAGAGATAGAAAACAATCCCTTCAATTAAGAGGGTAAGAATTACCCGAATTCCAACTAAAATAGGCACTCTTAAAGGTGATTGCCCTATGATGATGCTTTCTGCATCCAAATCCAGTGTCAACAAATTGTTGTAGGTCTTAAAAGTCTCAGTAGGCAAGGAAATCTGGAAGCTCTGCTCACCACTCTCTACTACAAGCTGGGCACCTTCAAGCTTATCCCTCCCCTGTGGAATCATATGATAGAAGAATCTATAATAGGTCTCCCATGCCTTGTTTTCCTTATCCAATTCTATAGCTTCTATTTGGCTCTCATCTGAAAGCAATAGAGATAATGATAAATCCTCTGGTGGATTTAAGGCTATAATGGTGAAACTAGGTGGTTCCGCCGCATTGGAATGAACTATCCCTGGCAATGACATGCCTAGTAATGTAGTTATCATTAGAATTATGATTATCTGCCTATATCTTTTCATATAATCCTCCTTTCGATATTGCTTCTCTATTTCCATAATCTAATCCCTCATCTATCACTTTCTATGATACTACAAATAAATCCAATAGTAAATTACCACTGGACTCCCATCTAAACTTAAAAGGCTTAAGTGAATGTTTTCGTTTATTGTTGGTTTTATTGGGTAAATAAGGGAATAATTGCTACAGAGTATATTAGAATCTAAAATTATTCTTTCCATAAGGAATTGTTTGATAAAATAGGAAGACCTTGTAAATATGCCCTCCTATTTCTACTTTATTACAAAACCTTAAAAGAGAGCCCAAAATATGGCTCTCTTAAAGTTTAGTCAGTATTAATATTGTTTTTTTCAGTTTTAGAATCAACAAATAATTGTTGTATAAAATCTTGCTTTTCATTTAATACTCTTATTATGCGAATTTTGTCTAACTCTATATGATAGAAAATATAATTCTTTTCTGTAAATATATATCGATATTCTGTAGTTGATTCTATTATCTTACCAAGGCTAACCCCTAACATAGGGTATTCATCCAACCTTTTTATATCAGATATTATCTTCATTAACTTTCTATCTGCAACATTATTTCCCCAATTTTCAATAATATAGTCATTAATAGAGATTAAATCGTCTAATGCTAAAGGTGAATACTCTATTCTTGACATAACTATAACCCTAATTTAGCTTCAACTTCGTCAGCTGATAACCATCCTTTCTCTCTAGCAGATTTTTGGCCTTCTTCCAAACTGGCAAGCAATCTTACAGTTGCCTTAAGCTTATTCAGCTCTTCAATCTTAATAATTGCATATTCACCTCGACCATTTCTTGTCAAGTAAACCGGACTATCTTCCTTCACTTCATTCA
>CAZZCQ010000278.1:0-2131 GCA_964652285.1 uncultured Tissierella sp. | reverse complement strand
TAGGTGGCGGAACTCCGTCAGTAATAGATGGAAAATATATCAGTGAGATATTAGAGTACATATTTCTCAATTATAATACTAATGATGAGATGGAGATTAGTATCGAATCAAATCCTGGTACCCTTGATTTAGAAAAATTGAAGACATATAAGGAGTCAGGTATCAATAGAATAAGCATTGGCCTGCAGACATTTAATAATGATATACTAAAAAAATTGGGCAGAATACATAGTGCAGAGGATTTCTATCGATCCTATGATATGGCAAAGAAGGTAGGATTAGAAAATATAAATGTAGATTTAATATTTGATTCACCAAGTCAAAGTATAGATACAGGGATGAATGATGTAGAGCCTTTGGTAGATTTAGGCGTTAAACACATCTCATACTATAGTTTAATAATTGAACCTGGTACTATTATGAATAAATTGCATCAAGAGAAGAAACTTGATCTATTAGATGAAGATAGTGAAAGAAAACTATATCATAATGTACGAAAATATTTGATAGAGAAAGGCTATAACCATTATGAGATATCTAATTTTGCACTTGATGGCTATAAATGCAATCACAATATAGCTTATTGGAAGATAAGACCATATTTAGGCGTAGGCCTAAGTAGCCATTCAAATTTGAGTGGAAAGAGATTTTCAAATACCAATATTCTTGATGATTATATTAGGATATTAGGGCAAAGTAATCTACCTATAGTGGAAGAAGAGCAAATTGATAAGGATACAGAAATAGCTGAATTTTGCATTTTTGGATTGAGATTAATTGATGGTATTAATAAAGAGGAGTTTAAAGATAGATTTAAACTAGATATCCATGACAAGTATAGTGAGATGATTGATAAACACAAAAAATCGGGACTTCTTAAGGAGGACATTAATTATATAAAGCTGTCCCATAAGGGTCTAGATTTAGCTAATTTGGTTGAAATAGACTTTTTGCCTTAAGGAATGCTTTTTCTATTGACAAATTTTGAATAAAATGATATTTTAGAAGAGTAGGAATTAGCACTCAAAAGAATAGAGTGCTAACAAAATAACATCCAGTTAGATATTCGAGGTGAGAATTATGTTGGATGAAAGAAAGTTAAGAGTTTTGTATGCAATCATTGAAAGCTATATTTCTAGTGCGGAACCTATAGGCTCAAGAACTTTAACAAAGAATTTTGATTTAGGTGTTAGTTCAGCCACAATAAGAAATGAAATGTCAGATTTAGAAGATATGGGTTATCTAGGTAAGACTCACTCATCATCGGGTAGAGTTCCTTCTGATAAAGCCTATAGACTATATGTAGATGAGATATTAAAACTTGATAAATCATCAATAGACAGAGATTCTTATAAAAACGAAAAGATTAGGGAGATATTGACAAAAGAATTATGGAATATTGATGAATTTGTACAAAGCACTGCTAAGATATTATCTTCTATTACAAATTACACTACTGTAGTTGTTCATAATCTTTATACTAGTAGGATTAAGCAATTACAATTGTTAGCCATAGAAGCGCTTGGAATTTTAGTTGTAATAGTTTTGAACAATGGGATGATAAAGAATTCAATATTGAAAACAGAAGGTGAAACTACACAAGAAGAGCTAAATATAATCTCTAATTATCTAAATGAAAAGTTAAAGGATATAGAATTAAATGAATCATTAGCTTTGTTAAATGAGAATGTTTTTGAAGGTTTTTATCTAGATAAGGATTTATTTGATGACTTGATAATTGTAATTAATAATTCAATTAAAGAGCTTATTTCCATTGAATTATGCTATGAAGGTATAATGAATATCTTAAATTTCCCTGAATATAGGGATACAGAAAAGGCAAAGTCATTTGTATCACTGATGGAGGATAAGGATCTCTTGATAAGTATTCTTCTGAATACTCCTATGTCACAAAATATTAATATAATAATCGGTCAAGAGAATAGTATTAGCCCTATAAAGGACTTAAGTATAATCACAGCTACTTATTCCCTTGAAGATAAGAAGATTGGAAAAGTTGGGTTAATTGGTCCAACTAGGATGGATTATCATAATTTGATTAAAGTTCTAAGGGTGTTTTCATCCCAAGTAAGCAATCTTTTGGATTCAAATGATTAAAGTTTTGTAAAGA
>CAZZCQ010000277.1:0-2140 GCA_964652285.1 uncultured Tissierella sp. | reverse complement strand
GTGGTTGTTGTGGCTTTTCAGGTTGTTTTGGTTCTTCAGGTGTTACTGGTTTCTCTGGAGTAACAGGTACTTCAGGGACCTCTGGAACTTCTGGAACTTCTGGTACTTCAGGAACTTCTGGTACTTCAGGAACTTCTGGTACTTCAGGAACTACGGGTGTCTCAGGAACTACAGGTGTTTCTGGTGTAGTTGGTTGTGATGGTTTGCTAGGTATAGTAATTATATTATCAAATATGTTTTTGTAGATATCCCCTCTTGCAGGCACAGTGATTATTTGCCAGTTTTTATAATTGTCATTATTATTTATGCAGTTGTTAAATATTGAGTTTATACTATAACCTCTATTACTAGAACAACCTTTTACGCTATAACTTCTCGTATAAGGACTGGTACTTGCAGCTTGTCCTATAATTGAATTTGAGAGTAAAGTAACTAATACTAATACAAGTATAACTATTTTTTTGTTTTTCAACATTTTTAAAGCCTCCTTAGATTTAAAGTCTTATTGTAACTATTTTGACCTCCCTTTGTAACTATTTTGTAACTTTTATAAAGTATAGCACTTAATTATAACAGTTTAAACCATCAAATCATGGTTACATTGGATATAGATGGTATCCTTGCATAAAAAAACCCCCAATGGGGGTTTTTCAAATCCTAACTTGATGATATATTTTTTTGCCTTTTCTAATTAGAATCTTTCCATCTTGGAAATCATCTAATATCACTACTCTATCAGTATTTTCAACCTTTACCTCATCTATTGTGATACCACCTTGTTGAATAAGTCTTCTGCCTTCACTATTGGATTTAATGAGGCCTAAATCCCTCAATAAATCAACTATACCTATTCCTTCTTCAAATATTGACCTATCCATTTCAGTAAATGGAATACTTCCTTTATCTTGAGAGCCTGAGAACAATGATCTAGCAGCCTGTTGTGCCCTTGTTGCCTTATCCTCACCATGTATAATCTTAGTGACTTCGAAAGCCAATATTTCTTTTGCAGTGTTTATTTCAGCACCTTCTAGGGAACCTAATCGTCGTACTTCCTCCATTGGCAAGAATGTCAATAGTGCCAAGAAGTCTTCAACATCCCTATCATCTACATTTCTTAGATATTGGTACAATTCGTAAGGTGGGGTCTTCTCCTCATCTAACCAGATTGTACCCTTTTCAGTTTTGCCCATTTTGGTACCAGCAGCTGTAGTCAAAAGCTTAAAGGTCATTGCATAAACCTTGTCATTCTCGAGCTTTCTTACTAATTCATATCCACCTAGTATGTTTGACCATTGATCACTACCACCTAGTTGTATTTTACAATTGTACTTTTTGTACAATTGTAGAAAATCATAAGATTGTAATATCATATATCCAAACTCAAAGAAGGTCAGACCCTCCTCCAATCTATTTTTATAGCTATCTAGGGTTAACATCCTATTTACAGAGAAATGAACACCGATTTTCCTCATAAAATCAAGATAATTCAAGTCAAGCAACCAGTCTGCATTATTAGCCATAATTGCTTTACCATCTTCAAAATCAAGGAACTTTTCAAACTGTGCTTTAAACTTTTCAGTATTGTGGTCTATAAACTCTTTGGTCATTACCCTTCTCATATCACTTCTACCAGATGGATCTCCAATCATAGTTGTTCCACCACCTAATAGAGCTATAGGTCTATGACCTGCTCTTTGCATATGCATCATTACCATTATTTGAAGATAATGGCCAAGAGTTAAACTATCTGCTGTAGCATCAAAACCTATATAGAAGGTTACAGATTCACTAGCCAATAAATCCCTTAATTCATTTTCAAATGTGACTTGATCTATATATCCTCTTTCCGATAAAGTATCAAATACATTTTTCATCCTATCCCATCCCTCCTAAAATTCATCGAAAAATATTTAAGGGTTCCTCTCATCTTGTAAAGGACGAGAGGAACCCGTGGTACCACCTTAATTTGCATAATGCCTCTTTAAGCGTAACGTGCAAATCCGTAATAGTTTCCTATTAAACTCTGGATGCGTAATTCATTGATTAATTAAGCATAGGCCTCACACCTAAATGGTCTATTCTCTGATTTTAGCTATTATCAACTACTAAATCCTTCGAGGTTCAGTATTATTTTATATGT
>CAZZCQ010000276.1:0-2142 GCA_964652285.1 uncultured Tissierella sp. | reverse complement strand
TTTATTTATATGATATCATGTTTTATTGCATAATAACGAATAAGGTGGTATATTGTATAAAGATTTGGATAAAAGGCAATATTATTTAATATGTTTGGAATGTATTACCAAAAGCATTAATGCTTTTGGATATTTTAGTTTAATTTAGTCTAACAAGGGGTGAAGAATTTATGGTACATCCTGTAACATATGGCAAGAGGGTCAGGATGAGTTATTCTCGAATCAAAGAGGTATTGGATTTACCTGATTTAATAGAGGTTCAAAAGACCTCATACAATTGGTTCATAAATGAAGGGTTGAAAGAGGTCTTCGATGACATATCGCCCATTCAGGACTATGTAGGGAATCTAATATTGGAATTCGTTGATTATCATATTGGAGATACTATTAAATATGATGAAGACGAAGCACGAGAGAGAGATGCAAATTACTCTGCACCATTGAAGGTAAAGGTAAGATTAATCAATAAAGAAACCGGAGAAGTAAAAGAACAAGAAGTTTTTATGGGTGATTTACCTTTAATGACAGAAAAAGGTACATTTATAATCAATGGAGCTGAGAGAGTTGTAGTAAGCCAGTTGGTTAGATCCCCTGGTGTTTACTATGTAGAGGATAGAGATAAATCAGGGAAAAGACTATATTCTTCAACTGTGATTCCAAATAGGGGGGCATGGTTAGAATATGAAACGGATTCAAATGATGTGGTTTATGTACGAATTGATAGAACTAGAAAAGTTCCAATTACTACATTATTAAGAGCACTCAATATTACAAGTAATTCAGAGATTATCGAAGTACTAGGAGAAACAGAACAGGTTTTAAAAACCTTGGATAAGGATACTACGAAAACTGCAGATGAAGCATTGATAGAAATCTATAAAAAGCTTCGTCCTGGAGAACCACCTACAGTTGATAGTGCTAGTTCTTTAATTAATAATATGTTTTTTGATCCAAGGAGATATGATTTAGCTAAGGTGGGAAGATATAAATTCAATAAGAAGTTAGCTCTATACAATAGAATTTATGATAGAAAAGCAGCTGAGAACATTATCAACCCAGATACTGGAGAACTATATGTAGCTAAAGGTGAGAAAATCACTAGAGATAAAGCAATAGAGATTGAAAATAACGGTATAAATGTAGTAGATATACTTGTAGATGATGATAAAGTTGTTAGAGTTGTAGGGAATAACTTTGTTTCCAAGAAAGCTTTTAACTTACCTTTCTCACTAGAGAACTTAGGTTTAAATGAAAAGATATATTATCCTCTTATGAATGAACTGATAGAAACTTATGAAGATGAAGAGGAACTAAAGCAAGCTATCAAGGAAAGAATCAAAGAATTATCACCAAAACATATAATTCCAGATGATATAGTAGCAAGCATAAATTATGAATTCAATTTATTTAATGGTGTAGGTGTAACTGATGATATAGACCATTTAGGGAATAGGAGGCTTAGATCTGTTGGTGAGCTATTGCAAAACCAATTTAGAATAGGTCTTTCTAGAATGGAAAGAGTTGTCAGAGAGAGAATGACAATTCAAGATATTGATGTAGCGACACCTCAAGCATTGATAAATATAAGACCAGTGGTTGCATCCATAAAGGAGTTTTTTGGCAGCAGTCAGTTATCTCAATTTATGGATCAGACAAATCCCTTAACTGAGCTTACTCATAAGAGAAGAATGTCAGCATTAGGACCAGGTGGTCTTAGTAGAGATCGTGCAGGATTTGAGGTTCGTGATGTTCACGATTCTCACTATGGTAGGATGTGTCCTATTGAAACACCAGAAGGACCTAATATTGGTCTGATAACCTCATTGACAACCTATGCAAGAATAAACGAATATGGGTTTATTGAAGCGCCTTATAGAAAGGTAAAAGATGGTATGGTAACTGGTGAAATTGAATATATAACAGCAGATGTTGAAAATGAATTCGTAATAGCTCAGTCAAATGAGCCATTAGGTGAAAATAACGAATTTATCAATCAAAGAATGATTGCTAGAGGTAAGAATGGTAATATTGATATTTTCTCAAATGCTGAAATAGATTATATGGATGTAGCACCGAAACAAAGAGTATCAGTTGGCACTGCAATGATTCCAGTTTTAGAAAATGACGATGCTAATAGGGCTT
>CAZZCQ010000275.1:0-2150 GCA_964652285.1 uncultured Tissierella sp. | reverse complement strand
ATCAGGCATTATAGTTACACGATCAGATGATAACCATAGCTTTGGGGAATCACTCGAAATTGAGCTCTTTAATTCAGGCAAAGTAATATTAATTTCTTCAACGGTCATGCTATTAATAGGACTTGTACCAGGTTTCCCTACTGTACCCTTTCTGCTGATGGCAATGGTTCTAGGACTAATAGGATATCTATTGTTAGAAGATGAGAAATCAAAGAAGGAGCATGAAGATAGAAGGGTAGAAGCAGCTGCCAAGGAGATCAAGACCTCCGATAATGAAGAAGGTGTTATGAGTTTTCAAGTAGAGCCAATATCCTTAGAGATTGGATATGAATTGATTAGTCTAACTGATGAGACCAATGATAACAATATCATAAACCATATAATGGCTATTCGAAGGCAATGTGCAAATGAACTGGGAATCATAATCAATCCAATTCGTATAAGAGATAATCTACAACTGGATGCCAATGAATATATTATCAAAATCAAAGGAAATAAGATTGCAAGTGGTAATCTATTTACAAATAAATATATGCTAATAGAGCCCGGAGGTTCAGATTTTGAGTTTGATGGGATAGTTGCAAAGGAACCAGCATTTGGATTGGATGCTCTATGGATAGATGAGAAGAACAAGGAGAAGGCTGATATCAATGGGTATACGGTTGTAGAACCTGTTGTGGTACTGATTACTCATTTAAAGGAGGTAATCAAATCCCACAGTCATGAGCTACTTGGTAGGCAAGAGGTAAAACAATTATTAGAAGGTATCAAGGATAAATACAATGTAGTTATAGATGAGCTTATTCCAGATATTATGTCCTTAGGAGAGGTCCAGAAAGTACTACAAAATCTTCTTAAGGAAAATGTACCTATAAATGATTTGGTAACCATATTAGAAGTATTAGCGGATAATGGAACAATGATAAAGGATACGGAAACCTTGACAGAATATGTGAGACAAGCATTAAAGAGGACCATAGTTAAAGGTCACCTTAGTCAAGAAACCATTCTGTCTGTAATAACAATTCATCCAGATTTAGAGGAGTTTATAGTAAATAATATGCAAAAGACTATATCTGGCTCTATACCAGTTTTGGAGCCTGAGCTCATCACTAAAATATTGGATAATATAAAAGAGCTTAGTGAAAACCTATTATTAAATGGTATACAATTTGTAATATTAGTTTCACCAAAGATTAGAGTAGCACTTAAGAACTTGATTTCATATACTTTCCCACAAATAGCAGTGCTATCAATGAATGAGATTCCTAATGATGTTGAGATAGAGGTCTTAGGCATGGTTGATAAAATATAGTATACAAAAGGTGGAAGGGGTATTCCATGGCATATGCATACACTGAACAAGAAAATTTAATAATAAAGCATCTACCGCTAGTTGAGAGATTGGTATCTAGGATGGATGGAGGATACAGTTATGATTTAGATGATTTGATTAACATTGGAATAATAGGGTTGATGGATGCTATCAAGAAATATGATAAGGATAGAAATGTGCCTTTTGAAGCATATGCGACAATCCGAATTAAGGGTGCTGTTTTAGATGAAATGAGAAGACTAGGGCCTGTATCTAGGGATAGGATGGATAAACTAAATAAATATTATGAGGTAAAGACAGAGTTATCAAATAGGAACTTAAGGACTCCTGACGAGGAAGAAATATGTGAAGAATTAGGAATTGACAAAAAAGAGTTATCTAAGATTTATGAGACTGTACACTGTCTATCAAATGTATCCTTAGAGTCAACCATATTTTCTAGCGATAGCAATGATACATATTTAAAAGATATAATTGAAGATGATAGTATAGAATCTCCAGAGGATGCTTTATTAAAAAGTGAGAGAAGACAGATGCTTAAATCTGCTATCAGTCAATTAAGTGAAAGGGAACAGATAATACTAAAACTCTATTATGTAGAGGAACTATACTTAAAGGAAATAGCCTATATATTGGATATTTCAATTCCACGTGTTTCCCAGATTCATGGGAAGATATTGACTAAACTAAGGGATATATTGTCTCATTAATATAACAAGGGGCAAGGATAGGGCAGGGCTCTGCTCTGCAGACAATCAAGGGTTGGTATGGGGCTCTGCTCCATCCGAAAAAGGAGGATTAAATATGTTAAGGA
>CAZZCQ010000274.1:0-2153 GCA_964652285.1 uncultured Tissierella sp. | reverse complement strand
TAAAAAAGAAAATTATACTTAGGGCATAAAAAAGTAGTCCCAATAATAAGCTAGAAGTTATTGATGTACTGAAATAGTTTATAATCCCTCCAGTTCCAAAGAGAAAAAAGCCTACAGAAAAACTTCTAAAATGCATACAATCCCCCCTAAAATAGAAATATATATATACTCATAGATAATAATAATATTATTAGTATTAATTATACAATAATTCTATATTATTAGACAATCTATTTTACCCTTAACTCCAATTCTCCATTTTCAGCTGTTATGCTTATGATATCCTTATCCTTTAGTTCTCCACTGATAATCATCCTACTAATTTTAGTCTCCAATTCTCTTTGCAAATATCTTTTGACTGGTCTTGCTCCATATTGGATGGAATAGGATTTGTTCAATATAGTATCCTTAGCTTCATCACTGATTTCTATCTCAATTTGCCTATCTTCTAATCTTGATTGTATTTCTTCTATTTGGAGGTCAATAATCATAAATATCTCATGTCTTTGTAATGGTTTAAACATGACTATTTCATCAATTCTATTGAGGAATTCAGGTCTAAATGTCCTTTTCATCTCATCCATGACCCTTTCTCTAGCTGACTTTTCAATGCTTCCATCTTCATTGATTCCTTCCAAAAGATAGTTTGAACCTATATTTGAAGTCATAATGATAACTGTGTTCTTAAAGTCTACAACTCTTCCCTGATTATCAGTCAATCTTCCATCATCTAATACTTGTAAAAGAATGTTGAACACATCGGGATGAGCCTTTTCTATTTCATCAAATAATACTACTGAATAAGGCTTTCTCCTAACAGCCTCTGTCAATTGACCACCTTCATCGTATCCTACATATCCAGGGGGTGCTCCCACTAATCTAGATACTGAGTGTTTTTCCATATATTCACTCATATCTATCCTTACCATATTCCTTTCATCATCGAAAAGGGTTTCGGTAAGTGCCTTTGATAATTCTGTCTTGCCTACTCCAGTAGGACCTAGAAATATAAATGATCCAACTGGTCTATTAGGCGATTTTAGACCTGCTCTAGCTCGGATTACTGAGTCAACTACTGATTGAACTGCTTCGTCTTGGCCTATAACTCTTTTGTGTAGGATTTTATCAAGATTCAATAGCTTTTCCCTCTCAGTTTCAACCAGTTTTGTAACTGGTATATTTGTCCATTTTGCTACGACTTCAGCTATTTCCTCTTCAGTTACTTCCTCTTTTAGCATTTGATCTTGATCTTCATTTTTCTTATTAGCTTCTTCTAATTTTTTCTCTAAGTCAACTAATCTACCATATTTTAATTGGGATAATTTTTCTAAATCATATCTTCTTTCTGCTTCCTCAATTTCTCTTTTTACTTTTTCTATATCTTCTTTGATTTCTTTAACCTTAGCTAAACTTTGTTTCTCCTCTTCCCATTTAGCCTTCAATAAATCATATTTTTCTTTGGAGTCTGAAAGCTCTTTTTCTAATCTTTCTAATCTTATCTTAGATGCTTCGTCTACTTCCTTCTTGAGTGCTTGTTTTTCTATTTCTAATTGAAGGATTCTTCTTCTAATTTCATCTAGTTCCACTGGCATGGAGTCTATCTCTGTTCTAATCATAGCAGATGCTTCATCCATTAGGTCTATAGCTTTATCAGGTAAAAATCTATCGCTTATATACCTATCTGATAGTGTTGCTGCAGCTATTACCGCTCCATCGGATATCCTGATACCATGATGAATTTCATACTTCTCCTTAAGTCCTCTTAGAATAGATATGGTATCCTCTACTGATGGTTCAGTTACCATCACCTTTTGAAACCTTCTCTCTAAGGCTGCATCCTTTTCAATATACTTTCTATATTCATCTAAGGTTGTAGCTCCAATAGCGTGTAGTTCCCCTCTAGCTAACATGGGCTTTAGAAGGTTTGATGCATCCATAGCACCTTCACTTTTTCCAGCTCCTACAATATTGTGAATTTCATCTATAAACATGAGTATCTGGCCATCAGATTTTTCAATCTCTGACAATACAGCCTTTAGTCTCTCTTCAAATTCTCCTCTATACTTAGCGCCTGCAATTAAAGCTCCCATATCCAATGCAAATATGGACTTACCTTTCAATCCCTCAGGTACATCACCATTGACTATTCTCTG
>CAZZCQ010000273.1:0-2160 GCA_964652285.1 uncultured Tissierella sp. | reverse complement strand
GAATTACCTTTTTTCAAATCAATAGTAAGAATTGTGCGTAAGGTGACAAGAGTAGATAGTTATTAATCATTTATTAATTCAATAACTTGAAAAGCCTTGGCTCATTTAGAACCAAGGCTTTTTATAATTCCATAAAGGGTTTTACACAAAATGCAGCTTTTCTCTGTAAAGGTATTACTTTAATAACTTTATTTCCTTAACCAATAGATTTAGAAATAGTCCTACATCCGTGACAATTCCAACTGCTTGAGAACTGCCCCTATCACTTAATTTAGCAACAACTGTAGAATTGATATCCACACAAATCATCTGAACTTTGTCTGATAGCATGTTTCCTGTGGCTATTCCATGAAGCATGCTGCCCATGATTAGTACAATATCTGCATCATCTAGCAGTTTGGCATATTCATTTTGGGCTTCATTCATGTCAGTTATAGTATCTGGTAATGGGCCATCATCTCGGAGGCTTCCTGCTAGTACAAAAGGCACCTTATTCTTTACACATTCATACATAATCCCTGCTTTAAGTTTTCCTGCATTAACAATTCCTTCAATAGACCCATATTTATTGACTTGGTTGATTGCCCTCATATGGTTTCGATAACCATTTTCTACTATGTCTCCAGTTTTACTACATATACCTAAGGATGTTCCATAAAGGCTTTTTTCTATATCATGGACTGCTAGAGCATTTCCAGTGAGAATACTTGCAATAAAATTGTTTCTAATAAGATCTGAAAGATAATAATCTCCACCAGTATGAACTACAACAGGGCCTGCTACTATGGTTAGCTTCTTCTCATTATTCACTAGTTCTTTAGCTAAATTATGAATCAGTACATCATTTCTTCTTTCGGAGGATACATGACTGTTCATAAAGCTAAAACTATCATCACTTGCCTCCTGTTTGCTTATTACTCTTATTCCACTGTTTCCACACACAACCTTATCACCTTTTTTTATATCTCTAAGCTTCTTACATAAGGGTCCAAATTCAGTCACAACTATTAATGCATCCATTCTCTGATGCTTTACTTCTACCCATTTATTGTGTAAGAAGATAAAAGTCTGCTGATTAGTTGTAGAATAGAAATCATCGGGAACATATCTATCCATCTTTACTTCTTTTATTAATACATTGTTGCTGCAATTTCTAAACTTAGTTAAAGTCATTTCCATGTCTTTTACCTCCTTATTTATTTCATATAAAAAAACCTTCAATCCCCAACAAAGGGACGAAGGTTTATTCGCGGTACCACCCAAATTGATTGGAAGAAATCTCCAATCCTCTTGAAACCAGTATCGTTGGTCAACGGACAGGCTTAATCACCTGTAGCTTCGATGGTAGGTTCAAAAGAACTTATCTTAGAAGATCTCTCAGTCGGTGAATCTTCCTTCCTGTTAGCGTATTTCCCTTTACTATTCCTCTTCAACGCTTATAAATATTGTTTTTATCATTATATGATGAAATGATTATATCTGTCAAGGTTATTAAAGTATTTTCATACAAAAGCTAAATGTAACTTGAAACACAAGGGACAGTTCTTTTTGCATTTAAAGTATGTTTTATTAGATTTCTTTATCATCCTTGGCTACTATTTTGTATCTCACTTTGGTATAATTATCTTAGTTTATAAACGAGGTGAATCACTATTTTAAAAACAATTCAAGAAGTTGAAAATTTTATTTATGAATCTTATATGACAGCTTTACCCAATATAATAAAGGGGTTGCCAGATAAGGATACTAGAAATCCTATCTATACTAGAATGCTATTAGATAAAGTTGGAAGCCCAGATTTAAAGCAATACAATATCCTAGTCACTGGAAGTAAGGGGAAGGGCTCTGTTAGTAGGATGCTTTCTAGCATCTTGCAAGCGCATGGATATAGGATTGGATTATTCACTAGTCCTCATCTAATTAGCTTTAAAGAGCGTATAAGAATCAATGGGAGGGCAATTTCAGATGAGGACCTTATCAAATATGCAAATCATATCAAGACTTACATATATGATATTCAACAAACCCTAGCTACTGACCATTATATTGGACCTGTGGGCATTACTTCAATAATTGCCATCCTATATTTTCTAGATAATAAGACAGACTATAATGTTATTGAGTGCGGAAAAGGTGCTAGATATGACGATGTCAATATGA
>CAZZCQ010000272.1:0-2171 GCA_964652285.1 uncultured Tissierella sp. | reverse complement strand
CGATTTGCATTAGAGCGACAGCTTTTGAAATCATATCACTGGCATGACTTGCCATAATATGAACCCCAACAATCTCGCCATACTCATTATCAGAGATAATTTTGACAAATCCAACAGTTTCACCATTGGCAATAGCCATTCCGTTTGCCATAAGGGGGAATTTACTAACAGTGTAATCTAGACCTTCTTCCTTAGCCTTCTCCTCAGTCATACCTACACTTGCAAGTTCAGGAAAACTATATACCACAGATGGAAGGAGATTATAATTCAATTTACTTTCAATTCCCATTATATTCTCAGCTGCGACTATTCCTTCAGCGGAAGCTACATGTGCCAAGGGCCATTTTCCTATTACATCACCTATAGCATATACTCCATCTATATTGGTTTCCATCTTATCATTGGTTTCAATAAATCCCTTTGGTCCTAGTTTCAAATCAAGATTTTCTAAACCCCCAAGATTAGCTTGACTGCCAGGGAAAATCATATACTTATCACTGGTGAAGGTTTTGTCTTTACCCTTGTGTTCAACTACAAACCCTTCCTTTTTCACTTCTTTAAGATTTGCTTCAGAAATTATTTTTACACCATCTTTTTTCAATTGCCTTTCTAGTGTTTTCGCAAGTTCATTTTCTATATAAGGTAATATCTGTTTATCCTTGTGAATTAAAGTGACATTGGAACCTAAGGAATTGAAAAGTGTGGCGAATTCAATAGCATATAGAGTAGCTCCTAAAATTACTATTTCCTTGGGTATATCTTCTAATTGTAAAATTCCATAGTTATCCAGAGCATTACCAGATTTCATCGCTTCATCTAAACCAGGTATATCTAGGAGTTTATTACTAGCACCTGTAGCAACAATCAACTTATCAAAATCTACGGTTTCTCCATTAACCTCTATTTGCTTTCTATTGATGACAGTTCCCATTCCATCATAAAAGTCAATTTTATTTTTTTTTAGAAGCATCTCTATTCCGGATACCAGTCTATCTACAACAGAATCCTTTCTTTGCAATAAAAGCTTCCAGTCTATACTTACCTTTGAAGTATCTACCCCTTTAATCCCAAATTCATCTGCTCTTAAAACATCCCTATAGTGTCTTGCGGTTACTAACATGGTTTTGGTAGGGATACATCCCCAATTTAGACACACCCCACCTAATCTATTTTTTTCTACTATGGCTACCTTGGCACCCAGTTGAGATGCTTTAATGGCTGCTACATATCCACCAGGACCGCCACCCAGAATTACAACATCATATCTATTCATTTAATCACCCTATCCCTTAAGCTTTTAACAATAATATTTCAGGCTCACTCAGTAGTTTTCTTAGTAGATTTATAAAGTGTGCACCACTTGCTCCATCTATTATTCTATGGTCATAGGATAATGACACAGGGAGTACTCTGGCAATTACAATCTCATCGTCTTTGACTATAGGTTTTTTCACAATTCTTCCTAAACCTAGAATTGCGGATTCAGGGTAGTTGATAATTGGAATAGCAAAGTGACCTCCTATTGAGCCATAGTTAGTAACGCTAAAAGTACCTCCTCTTAGTTCATGGAGTTGTGATTTATTGTCCTTAGCCCTATTACTCACATCCTCTATTGCATTTGCCAGTTCTATTATACTTAGCTTATCAGCATCCTTAACTACGGGAACCATGAGTCCTCGATCAGTGTCAGTTGCAATGCCAATATTATAGTAGTATTTTAAGATGAGTTGATCATTTTCATTATCTAAACTCGCATTAAAAACTGGGTATTCTTTTAAGACCATGATTGCGGCTTTAATTATAAATGGTAGATAGGTTAATTTAATATCCTCTTCCATTAAAATGTCCTTATATTTCCTTCTAAATTCATCTAAGTTATTGATATCTATTTCATCCATATGAGTTGTATGAGGAATAGTGAATCTTGATTGACTCATACGCTCAGATATTGTCTTTCTAATCCTAGTCAGAGGTATTCTCTCTTCATTACCTTGTATTTCAGATATAGTCGATGCTGGTATAGAACTAGCTTTGCTAGTAGGTACTACTTGTGGTGATGGTATGGATACTTGAGCCTTAGCCTTTTGAATATCCTCTTTCATCACCCTTCCCTTTGGACCTGTCACTACTAGAGTGGAAATATCCACACCTAAATCCTTGGCCATCTTCCT
>CAZZCQ010000271.1:1944-2178 GCA_964652285.1 uncultured Tissierella sp. | reverse complement strand
GGTCAATTTTTCCCACTTCTGTTAGCCCATTCAAATAGTTTAGCCTTTCATTTTTGGGTAAACTAATAATTTTAACTAATTCATCTTCACTATCCCTATCATTCTTTTGGGCAATTTTGCTCTTTATAATTTCCTTTTCTACTTCTACCTTAGTCTTTCCTCTAATAATGCTAATTGCTTCAATAGATTTTCCTTCCTTATAAAGAAGATAAGTTATAAAATAATCTTCCATCT
>CAZZCQ010000271.1:0-1934 GCA_964652285.1 uncultured Tissierella sp. | reverse complement strand
CTCAAAATATTTTTCATAATCAATAGCATTTATATTAACAATTATTTTAGTTCCATCTTCCTCATGCTTCATTTCATCCACTACATAATTATCTAATATGTAAGAAAGTAGTGCTTGATTATCATAGGGAATTAACATTGTTACATTTTTATACTCTCCTGGCAAACTATCTTCAATTATACTTAATAGCACATCCATGTTAGTTCCATTTTTAGCTGATATAAACACTTTCTTGTCCACAAATTTATTGTTATAAATCAAATTATCTACTTCCACCATGTCCATCTTGTTAAATATTGTCACAATTGGTTTCTTTAATACCTCCATATCTTTTAAAATATTAAATGTAGTTTGTAATTGTAAATCTAAGTCAACATTTGAAGAATCCACTACATGAAGTAAAACATCTGCAAATTTTATTTCTTCTAAAGTGCCTTTAAAAGCCTCAATTAAATTTGTAGGTAGCTTACTTACAAAGCCAACAGTATCAGTAATTAAAAAAGGTTGACCATTAGGTAATTGACATTTCCTCAATGATGTATCCAATGTTGCAAAAAGCAT
The DNA here is from genome assembly GCA_964652285.1 of uncultured Tissierella sp. Taxonomy (GTDB): domain Bacteria; phylum Bacillota; class Clostridia; order Tissierellales; family Tissierellaceae; genus JAAYTL01. Next base: position 1,373 of record CAZZCQ010000271.1, on the reverse strand, counting down.
ATCATATACATATACCTTTTTATTCGGGTCATAGTATTCTCCATACTCTAATATTTTATTTAATAGAGTAGATTTCCCTGAATTAGTATAACCTACAAGAGCTACAATAGGTAATTTTGAACTTTCTCTTTGCTTTCTTTTTACTTCTCTTACCTTTTCTAAATCCTTTAGTTGTGATTTTATACTATCAATTTCTCTTAATATATGACGTCTATCCGTCTCCAGTTTCATTTCTCCTGGTCCCCTTGTTCCTATACCTCCACCTTCCCTAGACAGATAATCCCTCATTCCAATTAATCTTGGAAGACGATACTGAAGTTGTGCCAATTTTACTTGAAGTTTACCTTCTTTACTAGAAGCTCTCTTTGCGAAAATATCTAAAATTAGATTTGTCCTGTCAATTATTTTTCTATCAATAACATCTTCTAAATTTCTAATTTGAGCTGGTGATAGTTCATCATTAAAAACAACTGTATCAATATCTAATTCAAAGCAATAATTCTTTATTTCCTCTGTCTTCCCTTTACCAATGTAATAAGCGGCATCTATTCTTTTTCTTTTTTGAACAATTCTATCAACAACATGTCCTTCAGCTGCTCTTACCAATTTTTCTAATTCATCCATCGAACTATCAATATCAAAATTAATACTTTCTAAATCAACTCCCACTATTAAAACCTTTTCTTCATGTTCTCCAGTATAATTCAAATTTTTAACCTCCAGTTAATTAATTATTGTATTATATTAATTATAATATATATTTGTACTTTTTCATATATTATTCAACAATACTTAATATTCCTTCCTTGGGAACATTAATATATTGATAAGGAACCTCTCCAACAATAATTGTTTCAGCTATAGGTATGTTAGAAGTAATTTTTATATTTTCAGAAACTAATGGTACAATAATCTTTATTTCAGCTTCAACTATTAAGTATATCCTATGTCTTGTTTGATTAATTCCTGATTCCTGAAATTCTGTGGCAAAGTCAACACTTACAGCCCCTTGAGGAATCATTTTAAGTTTTATACTTGGCAATGTTATTATTTGAACATCGAATGCATTATTCAATGGAATTTTTATATCAGATTGAGCAATCTGCTTCATTTGATTTTGAACTTCTGAAGCAACTGCTGAAGCCATATTATTCATCAATATAGTGTTAGCTTGCATTAATACCACTCTACCAGAATTATCATATTTTACAAATATTAAATCGGTATAATCTATGCCGTCAATTAACTTAGAACTTATAGAATCATTAATTGCTTGAGTTGCAACTGATTTTACTCTAATTTCAGAAACAGCCAATAATGTAGGCTTGATATTATTATTTACAAATATGAAAATGTATATAAAAAATATTATT
>CAZZCQ010000270.1:1048-2184 GCA_964652285.1 uncultured Tissierella sp. | reverse complement strand
ATTAAGTTCCTCCTGGGAATTAATAAAGCCATCTTTTATTGCTTCATTAAAGAAACTCTTTAAATCCAAATCATCTATATCATATAAGCTCATATCATTATCTGAAAAAACATAATCAAATATATTAGTTAGATTATTTAGATGTTTCTTTACCCCAGTATCATTGTATTTGGCCAGTAGGAATTCTTCAAATTCTTCTAATTCATCGAGTACGGGAGAATAGATATCACCATCACCATCTACAATATCTATGAGAATATCATTATATATTCTATATAGATTGAGTGAGTAGTCCTTTAAATATTCAATCATAGTAAGGTAATTATTATCCTTCCTAAGGAGATTATAATCTATGAGCAATTCCTCTAAGAAATAATCCTTCACTATGGCAGGAAGATAGTTTATATCTCCCATAAAGATATAATTATCTAGAACCCTTCCAATTCTTGTAAACAGAAATTCGCCTATTTCAAGAACCTTATGAACACTAGGCTCTAAAACTTTATATTCCCTATCATTCAGAACATCCCTAAGCACAAGGTGGTCTGCCTCAAAGGCCATGATTTCATATAATGAAACAAAGGAATTAGCCTTTTCATTAAGGATCTCCTTTTCGGTTTTAGTCAAATAAAGGGATTCATCATCAAGCATCTTTTCAACAAATCTCTTTCCACTTTTATCTACATAGTCAATACTTAGCCAGATATTTAATGCTATATTTCCATCTCTTATATTAAGGAATTCTGTGTGGTCAAACTTTTTAAAAACATCCATAAAGTTGACTTTTGAATGCATATAGGATAATAATTTATTTGTAACATCTGTTTCTAATTGCATTATTTGTTTGAAATCTTGATTTTGCATATTTTCCTCCTAAATCTTAAAAATCCTATATAATATTATACACTAATACATATTTTTAAGCACATAATTTAATAATTCATATGAACAAAACATTATTATTTGATATACTTATATATTAAGGAAGGGATTAGCTAGGTCTGCAAGGATGAAAAAATATAAATAAAGCCGTTTAAAGGTTTAAAAAAATGGCTAACAGGTATATATAACAAGTGAGTGGATTTTATCCAATAGAATAAAATCTTGAAATAGAAATATAAAAAAATGGGGAAAAG
>CAZZCQ010000270.1:0-1038 GCA_964652285.1 uncultured Tissierella sp. | reverse complement strand
AACGAAAAAAATAAGAAAGAACATAACCATGTTCCTGGTATTAGCCATGGTATTTCAATTGGTGATACCAATGGCGGGCAATTTTGCCTTCGGTGAAGAGGAGTTAGTGGAGGAAAGTGGCTTTGAGGAGATGGGTGAGGACCTAGAATTTGGTATTTTGTCAGATGGGGAAGATGGCATTGAGAAAATGGTTTTAGATAATGTAACACTGACATTTTCTAAGGGAGGGGTAGAAATCCCTTCAGATCAAGATATACCAGCAGATGCAGATGTGGAGATGGAGTTTGTATTCTCCATTGATGATTTAGAGGGTGGTACTTTTGACATTGACAAAGATTATATTATAGAACTTAGCGATAAAATAAAGATTTTAGAGGATTGGACATTTAATTTGACCATCGAAGATGAAGTTACTAAAGAAGATGTAGTTGTTGGAGTAGCAACTGTAGATACTAATGCCGATATCAAGATAAAACTTAATGAAAAGATTAAAACATTTGAGGGAAGACAATTAGGTGTTAAGGCAACAGGAAACCTAGTCAAGGGAAACTTAGGCGAGGGTGGAAATCAGACTATCCCATTTACATTTGAAGGAGAAACTACAAATGTAGATATAAAAATTGAAGACCTAACTGTAACAGAAGGATTGATTTTGGAGAAGAGTGGTTCCTATGACTTTGAAAATGATTTAATCAATTGGACCATTAAAGTAAAACCAACATCTAATCAAGCAGGTAGGATAATAAATAATGTGAAGATTACCGATACTATTTTGGGAGATAATCATTCATTTGTAAGCTCTATTCCTGCACCTGATGAAGAGGATGGAAATATAGTTTGGGAGCTTGGAGATCTTACAGCTGGTCAAGAATCTACAATAAATCTTGTCACAAAGCCAAATGTTGGAGTATTTGAGGCTGCAGCAGAGAGTGGGTCTGGGGATATTAAAAGTAGTGTTACCTTTGGGAATCAAGTAAGTGGAACTTTTGGTACAGATAACACTCCAGTAGGTCCTGTGCCTGCAGATATTACAGTTGA
>CAZZCQ010000269.1:0-2186 GCA_964652285.1 uncultured Tissierella sp. | reverse complement strand
GGTGGTTGGTTCATTTTTTATGCTCATATTTACACTTAGTATAATGATAAGCTTAAATTCTCAGATGGCCTTGATATCAGTATCAGTTTTACCTATCATCTTTTTATTCGCAGTATCGTTTTTTCGAAAAGTAAAAAAGGATTTTACCGCATCAGATGAGGCTGAAGCTAGACTTACCACTACACTACAGGAGAATCTAACTGGAATAAGAGTTGTAAAGGCCTTTGCTAGAGAAAGATACGAGATAGATAATTTTGATAATAGAAATATAGAATACAGGGATTTGACTCTAAGTTTAGTCAGAAACTTTGCCACCTATTGGGCTATCTCTGATTTTATAAGTTTCTTTCAAATAGGCTTAACTATGGTATTAGGTAGCTATTTAGCTGTTAAAGGAGAAATTACTTTAGGAACATTGGTTGCCTTTACAAGCTATATAAATATGCTTGTATGGCCTGTAAGACAGATGGGACGTACGCTCACAGATATGGGTAAAGCCTTTGTTTCTTTAAACAGAATCGATGAGATATTAATGGAACCTATCGAAGTATTAATAGAGAATGGTTCAGAGCCAGTTATCACTGGCAATATTAAGTTCAATAATGTCTTCTTTAAGTATGAAGAAGATAACCCTATACTAAAGGATATAAATTTTAGTGTTAATCCAGGTGAGACAATTGCCTTTATAGGGCCTACGGGTTCTGGTAAGAGCTCCTTGGTACATCTTCTAGCAAGGCTATATGAATACTCAAATGGGAGCATTACACTGGATGGTATAGAGTTAAAAAACATTGATAAACATTGGATTAGAAAGAATGTTGGATTGGTATTGCAAGAGCCATTTTTATATGCTAAAACCATCTTGGAAAATATCAAACTAGCAAATCCTATATATTCAGATAACAAGGTCTTTGATGCAGCAAAGATTGCATCAATCCATGATGATATCATCTCATTTGAAAACAAATATAAAACAATAGTTGGTGAAAGAGGTGTATCATTGTCCGGTGGACAAAAACAGAGAATTGCTATTGCACGAACCATAATAAATGATTGTCCTATAGTCATCTTTGATGATTCATTATCAGCTGTAGATACAGCAACAGATGTTTCAATACGCAAGGAGTTGAAATATAGGAAAAACAAATCAACCACTATTGTCATATCCCATAGAATATCAACCGTAGCTGATGCAGATATGATATATGTATTAGACAAAGGTAGAATAATTCAAAGTGGAAAACACAAAGATTTAATCAAGGAGGAAGGGCTGTATAAAAGAGTATACACAATACAGTCCTCCTATGAGGATACACTAGCGAATGTTTAGGAGGTATGATTTATGGAAACTGAATCTATAAACAATGAAAAAATTAACATGAGTATATGGAAGGACTTTTCAAAATTACTCAAACCTTATAAAGTCCAATTCCTAAAAATAACACTAATGATGGTACTTGTAGGTGGTATGGATACTATATTTCCACTTCTTTCCAAATATGCTATTGATAACTTTGTAGAAAAAGGTGATACCAGTGGACTTCCTTTATTTGGTGCCACCTACCTTTTAGCTGTCTTAATCTTTGCAATACTCATATACCTATTTGTCTCAAGAGCAGGTAAGTTGGAACTTGAAATGGCTTATAATATAAGAAAATTGGGATTTGAGAAACTTCAAATGCTTTCATTATCCTATTATGATAATAAAGCTGTAGGCTGGTTGATGTCTAGGATGACTTCTGACATTCAAAGATTGAGCGAGACCATCTCCTGGGGGTTGGTGGACTTTTCTTGGGGTTTAACCATGATGTTAGGCGTTACAGTTGCAATGATTATACTAAACTGGCAATTAGCCTTGATAGTTCTAATAGTTGTACCATTTGTTGCTTTAGCAAGCGCATATTTTCAAAAGAGGATTCTTAATGCTCAAAGGCATATAAGGAAGATAAACTCTCAAATAACCGCTGCTTTTAACGAAGATATACAGGGAGCTAAAACTACAAAGACCTTAGTAAGGGAGGATATAAATCTGAAGGAGTTCTCAGAAATAACATCCAATATGAAAAATAGCGCAGTAAGGGCCACCGTTCTATCATCAATATATTTACCTATAGTATTGATTTTAGGTAGTATTGGAACAGCTTTAGCTATTAACTTTGGTGGAAACTTTGTCATTAGAGAAATAA
>CAZZCQ010000268.1:0-2191 GCA_964652285.1 uncultured Tissierella sp. | reverse complement strand
ATCATCAATATCCCTGGAACGAGGAAAAGTATCCATTGTGTGACTATCATTAAAATCATGCGTAATACCAATGAAAACGACATCAGTAAATGTTGATTAAACATAAATAAACCAAACGCCACGACAAATGTGCCACAGATTGCTATAAAAAGCTGTATTAATGAAGATTTAGTTTTTAGTTTCAATACCTTTGAATCATTGTCCATATCCACACTCCATTTTTCATATATTGAATATTGACTTTATAAACATCCAATCTGACCACTTGTCACACTATGAAATTTATTTTACTTGCATTTTGTTCTGCTCCATACATACTTTGTTCCGTCCTGCACGCTTCGCGGCATAAGCTGCCCTATCCGCCCGATCGATTATGTTTTCATAATTCCTGACATATTCATCGCCACAATAAGCAACTCCAATACTGACGGTTGTATAATGTCCATTTATATCTGTATTCTGCACGGAAATTCTCAGGCTTTCTGCGATGAATAACAGTTCTTCCTCGTCATATCCATATGCCATTGCAACGAACTCCTCTCCCCCATAACGATAGAAGTCTAGTCGAAAATTCTGTGTGAATTTTGTAATCGTTTCTCCAAAACGATTTAGATATTTGTCACCGATAGCGTGACCGTAGTTATCATTATAGTCTTTGAAGTTATCAATATCAATCATCAGGATTCCCGATGGCTTTTCTGCACCTATTGTTCCCAGAGCAGCCAAGGTTTCAAACAGTTTACGGCGGTTTAAAAGACCTGTAAGTACATCAGTTTCTTTTTCAATAGTCAACAAGCGATGGGCCTCATAACCTTCTAGGCGAACCTGCACCAATGTTTTCCCGAGATAACACCCTAAAATGGAAGCGCACAGGCAATTGATGGTATCATCAAGCGCATATTGGGGTTTTAGATAAAATGCCAATGCGGTATGTAGCACCAGCCAGAAGGCCAAAAATAGTATGCTACGGCGGGGAATGTCAATGAAACTAAGCGGCATGATGACGAACCCTCCCAGCAGGATTGTCGCCCGCATATCGGGTGAGTGAATAACGCTAAGATATATCCCTAATAGGAACAGGACGGAAAAACTGGCATATAACCCAATATATGTGTACTTTTTTATAGCAGGAATCTTAAACAGTAAGAACATAACGAAAAAAATCGAAAATGAAAATAGGTAAGCAGGGACAGCATCAGCCTTTGTATTGCTAAAAGGCACGGACACCAACGGCAATAAAACTAATGTCCACCCCAGAAGAAGTAGTGTGGATAGCGTCTTTTCGTTATACTCATTCACTGCTCTGCGGTTTACAGAAGCAAGCTGCATATAGTTATTTTCTTGTTTCCAGAATATCTTAAACAGTTTCTTCATATCGTTCCCCCCGGCAAGATTTGCATTAGACATACCAACCTATTGAATGAACTCTACTATTACTAATTCCTAAGCTTCACCCTCGGTTATTATAATTATAACAATCTGGTTACAATAAGTAAATGCCAGAATATGACTAATAGATTAGTAGCACAAGCAAAAGGAACCGTCCCCACCGCTTTTCATCTTGACCAGCATGGTCAATACATGTTATATTTAGATAGGAGGTTTTTTATGTTTGAAAAATTTATGAACTTAGACCCTGAAAAGAGAAAAGTGATTTTGGATGCGGCATTTGAAGAATTTGCAGACCACAGCTATGAATATGCTTCAACAAATAGAATTGTTGAAAAAGCTGGCATAAGCAAGGGGATGCTCTTCTATTATTTTAATAGTAAGAAGGAACTATTCCATTATTTGATTTCCTATGGAATAGAATATGTTACCGAGGAATATTTAAATAAAATAGATGAAAGCGATAGTGATTTTATTGAAAGATATAGGCAGATAACAAAGTATAAAATGGAGGCCTATAATGAACGCCCACATATCTTTAACTTCTATGGTACCTTTTATATCAATGATTATGAAGAATTGGATGAAAATATAAAAAATCAGCTTATAGAGGTAAAAAAGCTTGGTCTTGAAAAGATGTTTGATAATATAGATAAAAGTCTCTTTAGGGATGATATGAATTCAGACCAAGTAATTAGACTTATTAACCTAACCATGATGGGCTATGAAAATGAGATCATTACTAGACTTAAGGGGAAGAAATTATCCTCAATCGATTATGATCCCTACTGGGGAGAATTTG
>CAZZCQ010000267.1:0-2199 GCA_964652285.1 uncultured Tissierella sp. | reverse complement strand
AAAATATCCATCACTTATTGGGCTAATATTATTTACGGTAATAAATGCATTAGGATCATACTCATAAACCAAATTCTTTAATTTCATCAAGTCTTTTCTGTTCAAGGCTACATTTAAAACTTCCCTAGGTCCTTCCTTACCATAGCCATTTAGTACGGTTGTTCCAAATTTATTTTCCCTTAATGTATCGATTAATTCTTGATTACCATCGGTTTTAAGGATTATCTGAGCTCCCAGATTCCCAAGTGCAATCTTATGCTCTATAGTTATCCCTACATAGTTTCCAACTGCAAAGCCTAAAGCATAAAATAATAAATTCATAGGGTTGTCTAAACTAGATACAACTTTGCCAAGAACAACTATATATATTGAGACTTCAAAAAAACCTATAATAGAAGCCTGTATTTTTCTACCCTGAACCACCATCAATGTCCTTATAGTTGTTAGAGATACATCCAGTACTCTTGACAAAAATATTAGTAAATAACCCAACATTAAACCTTCACTCTCCTTTTAAATTAAATAGAGAAGGATTCCCTTCTCTATACTATCCTAATATATTTCAAAGTAACTTTCTATACCTTTTATGATTCCCTCTGCTAATTTATTCTGATATTCTTCAGTATATAGAAGACTTTCTTCTATAGCATTTGAGAGGAATCCAGTTTCTATCAAAACTGCTGGCATCCTAGTTTCTCTTATTACTACATAAGGATTGGTTTTTACTCCTCTTGTTGCTGCTCCAGTAGCTTTTATTACCTCATCATGAATTGATTTTGCAAAAGGATATTGCTCTTCAATCTTAATATCCGACCTGTTCTGTGGCCAATAGTACACTTCTAAACCCTTAATTTCTCTATTATCTAGGAAAGAATTACCATGTATGCTAACAAATATGTCTGCATAATTTTCATTCGCTATTCTTGCTCTTGTATATAAGTCTAAACTTTCATCATTACTCCTAGTCATCAATACATTATATCCTCTTTCAAGTAATCCTTGATTCACCTTATTTGCAACTGCAATATTCAGGTCTTTTTCATATCTTCCAGTTATGGAGATAGCGCCTGGATCTGTCCCTCCATGTCCAGCATCTATTACAATGATTCTTTCATGTGGTTTTACATCCAAATTCCTATTAATCTTTAATGTAATATCCTCATCTCTTCCTTGGGATTGTATATCAAAGACTATACTCTTATTATATCTAACTTGAATTATAGTATTACGATTATCTTTGATAACCTCAATTTCTTCAATTAAACCATCCTTTATATATACATGCCCTTCCTCTAATTTGCTTAAATCCGATGGAATTACTAGCTCCAAGGTCTTTAGTTCTGGATAGTTATCTATTGTATATTGAGTCAAGTCTTCATTGTTAATGGTCAAGTATCTATCCTTCCCATCTATTTCATAGCTTATATCCTCCCAAAGATTTTTCCCTGGATATATGATTAAATCATTATCCACATTATCTATCTTGACTAAAGGGTCAAATACCCCATCTTTAATATCCAATACTACTCTAACAATCCTGTCCAAAGAACTATAATTATCATCAGCCAAAAACTGGGAAACTCTAACTCCCTTTATAAATCCTAAATCGTATGGGAATTCATGATATGTTCCATAGGATAAGGAGGCATCCATAATATCAATAACTATCCTTTTGGGATTTTCCAACTTCATAATATTATATTGGATTGTATCGTTTCCTTTGATAATTAATAAATCCTTATCATTGATTGTTTCTATTCTAAAATCATCAATTTTATTTACAAAGGATATCACATTGGTTTTTTCATCTTTCGATGGAACAATATCATATTCCAATCTATCAGTCATTGTAATTGTTAATCTTACCACATCCGGACCATATGAATACTGAGAATATTCAACCTTGACAATATCCTCATCATTGACTGATATGCTTCCAGGACTGTCCCCTTTACCATTGATATTTAATGTAGCATTATCTATATCTATTTGTAATTTATTTGTCCCTGCCAGGATTTCAGATTTATATCGAATTTTATCAGTACTCTTTATAACCACCTTATATTTATCTGTACTACCCTTGTCCATATATATATTTGTGATAGTAGTAATCGAGTCATCATCAGGATCTTCAATAGGTTCATCCACTTCTTGTTTGGTGTTTATGTATGGTAGTTTATTATCTTCATCATAACCTAC
>CAZZCQ010000266.1:0-2218 GCA_964652285.1 uncultured Tissierella sp. | reverse complement strand
CTTAAGATATATTCAATATCTTTTTTAACTCAAATGCAACACCAGATTCATTGTTGTCCCTCTCACTAACTAAATCTGCAACTTCCTTTGCTAATTTGCTTCCATTCTTCATAACAATACCTAAACCAGCATTTATTATCATCTCAATGTCGTTATTATTATCACCAATAGCAATTATCTCATCTGCTTCTATACCCAGAGTATTTGCATATTTAATCAAAGCATTCCATTTAGTGCCTTGTGGGTTCATAATTTCCAATAAAGCTTCTGTTTCAGTTGCATGTTCCATAATATGAGAATTGAATCTATTAGGATGCATATTATTTATACTCAAGTGAAAATCATATAACATATCTAATTCACCTGGGTAAACGATAGATAAAACCCTGTCCATTTTCTCATCTGACTTTTCCTCAATTATTTTAATTCTTGATATTAGTTTTGCTTCTTTAGAAGGGTTTCTTTTCTTAAAATTGAGGTTATTATATACCAAAATATCATAACCCTCTTGATAATAATCCACATGGATGAAAGGAAATAATTTTCGAGCTATCCCCTCTTGTAAGATTATTTTAGAGTCTTTAGAATTGAGAAATGTAGTAGATATTACCCTATCATCTATTGCATCTCGAACAATGTTTCCATTATTACAAATATATATTAGATGTTCATTAATATTCTTTGTAATTACTTTAGCTGAATAATAGTTTCTTCCAGTAGCAATAACAACTTCATACCCTTTATCGGTTAAATCATGTATTATATTAAGATTTTCACTTGTGATCATCCTATCATCATTTAATAAGGTCCCATCTAAATCAAGAGCAATTAACTTATACAAATCATCACACCTTTCTTAACTGACGCAATTTTATATCATTATTATACCATAAAACTAATCCATAAAATAATCTAGATATTACAAAAAAGACCACTCAAAAAGTGATCTATTTTGCAGTAGACAATAAATATTATATATCTACCATTTATTTATTAATGAAAGAGGACGAATTATTTAATGTATAACCAGTTACCTCTATTTACAAGATTCCATGAATTACTCTTAGTCAGCATGTCACCTACAATATTGTTTGCTCTATCAAGTATCTGCTGTTCTTCCATATTAACAATATTTCTATTATCCATTACTATTTTTCCATCTACTAATACTGTATCAACTGCATCTCCAGTTGTTGCATATACAAGATTAGATATCTTTGAATAATTCGGTGTCATATCAGCCCTATTTGAATCAACCAATATTATATCTGCCTTTTTACCAACTTCCAAAGATCCTATCTCATCATCCATACCTAATGATTTTGCTGCATCAATAGTTGCCATCTCAAGTACCTTTTCAGCTGTTAGTGCTAGTGGATTCATCTCATTAACCTTGTGCAATAGTGCTGCAGCTTTCATAGCGCCAAACATATCCAAATTATTATTGCTACATGCACCATCTGCTCCAATAGTTACGGTAACTCCATTCCTTATTAATTCTGGTATTGGTGCTATGCCATCTGCCAAATATTGATTGCTTACAGAATTGTGTACAACCTTTGTATCAGTTGAGCTCAATAAGTAAATCTCCTTTTTACTAATCCACACACAATGAGCTAAGAGTAGATTTGGTCCAAGCACCCCAATACTATTCAAAAATTCGATAGAGCTTAATCCATAATTGTCCCGACTACTTTGTACACGCCCTGAGGTTTCAGCTAAATGCATATTCATTCCCACATTATATTGTTTAGCAATATCCCACATAGCTTTAATCATTTCCTTTGAAGCCAATGTTTCATTAAGGGGTTCAACTCTCACAGTTATTCTGCCATTTGCCAAACCATGATATTTCTCAATTACTTTAGCTGCCCCGATTTGAGCATCATCAATGGATTCTCTAAAAATCTCAGGTGCTGGACTAGAGTCAACAGTAGCACGCCCTAATACTCCTCGTATACCAATCTCATCTATAGCTTGTGCAATCCCATCATGACATCCCTTGTCAATATTAATATAATGACTATCAGCAAAAGTTGTGGTGCCAGTTTTTAACATCTCTAGAGATGCCAGTAGTGCTCCCATATAGCTTTCTTCCCTGCCTAAATATCTAGAAAGAGGCCATATACATTTCATTAACCATTCAGCCAAGGGCATATCGTCTCCAAGTCCTCTATATAATACTTGATAAAGATGAGTATGGGCATCGATTAGGCCA
>CAZZCQ010000265.1:0-2230 GCA_964652285.1 uncultured Tissierella sp. | reverse complement strand
CCCCAAACACTTTTGGTTTTGTAAACCTTTCAATAATTGGGGTCAATATGTTCATCAACAAAATTGAATATGATACCCCTTCTGGCATGCTACCCATTACCCTGATTAATGCAGTTAATACACCACATCCAATAGCAAATATTATTTTCCCTTTTTTTGTTATTGGTGATGTAGAATAATCTGTCGCCATAAAGAAAGCTCCTAATATAAGTCCTCCGCCCAAAATATGGTATAAAATCAAATCTGTACCTACACCAAATATAAATAACATTACAAGTGTTGAAGCTATATAAAGTATTGGAATTCTCCAATCTATAACCTTTTTAACCAATAAGTAAGCTGCACCAATTAATAATAACAATGCAGATGTTTCACCTAAAGAACCACCAATATCTCCGAAAAACATACTTGCCAGTGTTGGTAATTCTTCAATACCACTACCTCCCTTTATGAGTGCAAGTGGTGTCGGACCTGTTATCCCATCAGGACTAGTATAAGTGGCCATAATTGAAGGCCATGATGCTACTAAAACAACTCTAGCAGTAAGAGCAGGGTTCATAAAGTTTGAACCTATTCCACCAAAGAATTCTTTTACTATTATAATTGCAAAAAACGAACCAAATATTGCAACCCACCATGGTGCATTCGCTGGCAGATTAAATGCTAATAAAACACCAGTAACTACAGCACTTAAATCACCTATCAATATGTCTTTCTTAAACAGTTTCTGAAACAAATACTCTGCCATTACAGCAGATGCTACTGAAACTAATATAAGAATTAGTGCAGACATGCCAAAGAAATATATACTACCAATCATTGCAGGCACCAATGCAATAATCACATCTAACATTATCTTTCTTGTAGATTCACTAGATCTTATATGAGGTGCCAAAGACATGGTTAAGGTGTTATCTAAAACAACTGTATCCTTATTTGGATCTAATATTTTACCTTCCATTCCATTTCCTCCTAAAAAATTATGATTTTTTCCTACTTGCAGTTATTTCTCTTTTTGCATGAGCAATGGACTCTGTTAATGGTCTTTTTGCTGGGCAAATATATGAACAACTTCCACATTCTATACAAGCAAGAGCATTATAAGCTTCTGCATCTTCATACCTATCCTTTAATGAATACGCACTTATTGCATATGGTAATAAAAGAGTAGGACATGCTTCTACACACTTACCACATTTTATGCAAGGAGTTGTCTTTGAAGGAGTTGCCTCTTCTTTCGTAAGAACAATAATTCCTGTCACACCTTTTGTAATTGGAGTATCTAATGTAAATTGTGTGAATCCAGTCATTGGACCACCAGCAATTATCTTTCCTGGTTCCCCATTAAATCCACCACATTGGCCAATTAAATCAGCTATGCTAGTACCAATTTTGACAAGTAAATTCTTAGGTTCTTTAACCCCATTACCTGTAACCGTAACTACTCTTTCATATAGTGGCTTCCCAAGCAAAAAAGCATCTGCTACAGCAGCTGATGTACTAACATTTGTAATAAATGTATGTATATCTTTAGTACGCCCACCAAAAGGAACAACCCTTCCTGTAACAGCATTAGCCAATCTATAAGAATCACCCTGTGGAAATTTAGTTTTTAAACTAGCAACTTGGATTCCGTCCTTATCCCCTATTGATTCCTTTAAGGTATTTATAGCATCTCCTTTGTTGTCCTCTACTGCTATGTAGCCATTACTTAAGCCCAAATATTTCATAAGTATTTCTAAACCATAGATTACTCTTTCTGGATGCTCCAACATCATTCTGTGATCAGCAGTTAGATATGGTTCACATTCAGCTCCATTTAATATAGCAATATCTACACCTGCTTCAAGTGCTGTATAGAGCTTTGAGTGAAGTGGAAATGCTGCTCCACCTAATCCAGCAATACCAGAATCTCTAATGACTTTCAGAATTTCTTCATCTGATAGGTTTTCTAATTGTCCTTTTGGTTTTACAGACTCATCAATTTCATTTAAACCATCAGCCTCTATAACTACACATTCCACATTATAGCCATCAGGGGTATAGAGTTTTTCAATACCTTTTACTACTCCTGAAACACTAGAATGAACTGATGCAGTTAATAATGCTTCTGTGTCGCCTATTTTTTGTCCAATTTTTACTTTGTCGCCCTTCTTAACTAGGGCTTTACAAGGGGCTCCTACATGTTGATGTAATGGAATCTTTACTACACTTGGTTCAAGTGCTCTTT
>CAZZCQ010000264.1:0-2231 GCA_964652285.1 uncultured Tissierella sp. | reverse complement strand
GAATTGGAAGTAAGAACATATTTAACTGAAATATCAAAAAAGAACTGTTCTCTAGATGAGATGACTTGTTTCTTAGGTGCAGGTGCTTATGACCATTATATACCATCGATTGTCAATCATATTATCTCTAGGAGTGAATTTTATACATCATATACACCATATCAACCCGAGATTAGCCAAGGAACATTACAATATTTATTTGAGTATCAAACATTGATATGCAATCTAACTGGTATGGATGTATCAAATGCATCCTTATATGATGGAGGGACAGCTATAGCTGAGGCGGCACTTATGGCAGCGGCTGTATCAAAAAAAGATGAGATAATTATATCAAAGACTGTTAGACCTGAATCAAGAAAGATACTAAGAACTTACGCACATATTCAAGACTTAAAGGTCATTGAAGTAGATATGAAGGATGGAGTGACTGATTTAGAAGTCTTGGATTCATTGGTGAATGACAATACTGCAGCTGTAATTATTCAAAGTCCAAACTTCTTTGGAGCCATAGAGGATATAAAAGAAACTGCTGATATCACTCACAGTTCTAAAAAGGCATCACTCATCACATCTGTAGACCCAATATCACTTGGAATATTAAAAAGACCTGGTGACTTAGGTGCAGATATAGTGGTAGGTGAAGGTCAAGCTATGGGAATTCCATTATCCTTTGGTGGGCCTTATTTAGGTTTTATGGCAGTAGATAAGAAGTATATGAGAAAACTACCTGGCAGGATAGTAGGGCAAACAGAAGATTTAGATGGCAAGAGGTCCTTTGTGCTTACTTTAACAGCAAGAGAACAACATATTAGAAGAGAAAAGGCAACTTCCAATATCTGTTCTAACCAAGGTCTTAATACATTGGCTGCAACTGTATATATGGTAACATTAGGTAAGAAAGGACTTAGAGAAGTTGCACTGCAAAGTACTAAGAAGGCTCATTATGCCCTAGAAAAACTTACAGAATCAGGTAAATACAAAAGGGTTTTTAATCAACCATTCTTTAAGGAATTTGTTGTTTCATCTGATATTAATCCTGAAAATATTACAACAGAACTGAAGAAAGAGAAGATAATAGGTGGTTATGATTTAGCTAAGGATTATCCCCAATTTAAAAATACAGTTCTATATGCAGTGACTGAAAAGAGGACAAAAGCTGAGATTGATAGATTAAGCAATATATTGGAGGGGATATAATGGCAGCAGAATATGGTAAATTGATATTTGAAATTTCAAAACCAGACAAACAAGCTTATAGATTACCTAAACTAGATGTAGAAGATGTTTCTATAAAGGAATTAATTCCAGAGGACTTATTAAACATAGAGGAATTGGACCTCCCAGAAGTAAGCGAGTTTGATGTAATAAGACATTATACTAATCTCTCTGATAAGAACCATGGTCTAGATACAGGATTTTATCCATTAGGTTCATGTACTATGAAATACAATCCTAAGATTAATGAGGATATGGCGAGATTGAGCGGATTTTCCAATGTTCATCCATTACAAAGTGAAGACTGTATCCAAGGCTCACTCCAATTGATGTACGAGCTAGAAAGGGCATTGTGTGAGATAGCTGGCATGGATAAGATGACACTTCAGCCTGCAGCTGGAGCACATGGTGAGATTACTGGACTGATGCTCATAAGGGCATACCATGAAAGTCGAGGAGATACTAAGAGAACTAAGATAATAGTACCTGACTCAGCCCATGGAACAAACCCAGCAACAGCATCTATGGCTGGCTATAAGGCAGTTGAAGTTAAGTCAACTGAAATGGGTATTGTGGATGTAGAATCTCTCAAGGAAGTAATAGGAGGTGGGGATGATATAGCAGGACTAATGCTCACAAATCCAAACACCCTGGGCTTATTTGAAAAGGATATTCTTGAAATCGAAAGACTAGTCCATGAAGCTGGAGGCTTACTATACTATGATGGTGCAAATGCCAATGCAATACTAGGTCATGCAAGACCTGGGGATATGGGATTCGATGTTGTTCATTTCAATATTCATAAGACATTCTCAACACCTCATGGTGGTGGAGGACCAGGTTCAGGACCAGTGGGGGTAAAGAAACATCTAGTGGAATTCTTACCTACTCCTACAGTGGAGAAGGATGGAGATAGGTATTACTTTGATTATGATCATCCAAATTCCATCGGTAAGGTTAAGGATTTTTATGGACATTTTGGAATCTTGGTTAGGGCTTATACCTATATATTA
>CAZZCQ010000263.1:0-2236 GCA_964652285.1 uncultured Tissierella sp. | reverse complement strand
AAGAAGAAAATAACAGATTGGTCTACAATAAAGTATAGTATCAGAGATTCGTTGAGGGGATATCTATATCAAAAGATTCAAAGAAATCCTATGATACTACCAATAATTATGGAAGTATAGATTATTTTCCCTGGTATTTTAAATACCAGGGATTTATATTATTTCCTATTAATGTTATAATGTACAGAGTAGTTGTCATTCAGAGGAGCTTGTACTTGAATGTATTCAAAAGATAAGATCCCTCGCAGGCTCGGGATGACAGAGATTTACTCAGGTTGATAATACATATTCTATGGAGGAAAAACTTGAATGCAAAATATATGACTAAAGCAAGTTTGATTGCCGCTATTTATATAGTTCTAGTTTTAATACAAGTACTGCCATTTCCAATGGCTACACTGACATTTGGACCTGTCCAATTGAGATTAGCAGAGGGATTGGTCTTGTTACCCTTAGTAGAAGCAGCAGCAATTCCTGGGGTCTTCGTAGGCTGTCTTATATCAAATCTTATATTGGCATCCTATTCTGGCTTTGGACTGATAGATATATTTGGCGGTTCTTTAGTCACCCTAATAGCAGCAATACTAACATCTAAAATGAAAAACAAAATTACAGCAATGATACCACCAGTGGTATTAAATGGATTGATTGTCTCCATCTGGGTATCATATTTTACAAGGATTCCATATCTTTATACTGTTATTGGTATTTCTGTAGGCGAGTTGATTTCAGTCGGAATATTTGGTAGTTTATTCTTATATGTTTATGAAAAAGCGACAAGCTTTAAAGAATATTGATCTAGAATGAGGTGTATACATGGAAAAAACAAAAGCAAAGAGATACAGAGGCTTCTTACTAATTGTACTCCTTATAATCATAGGGGTAATAGTGGCAGCTTTCAATTATTTCAATAAAATTCAAAAGCCAGTATCCTTGACAGATAATAAGGATGTAGTAGTTGAGATTCAAGCAGGAAGCACCACAGACACCATAGCTGCATTACTCTTTGACAATGATTTGATTCATAATGAATTGATATTCAAATATAAGGTTAGAGATATGGGAGTGGGCAGCTCTCTAAAGGCTGGTAGCTATAGTCTTAATAGGGCAATGGATTTAGTAGAGATAATTGAGGCTTTAAATGCAGGAGTAAAATCCAATAATACAGTTAGATTTACCATTCCAGAAGGTTATGAGTTAGAGCAAGTAGCGAGAAAGCTCTCAGATGAAGCTATAGTTGATTATGATAGATTTATGGATTTATCCAGTAATAAATCCAATTTTGAAGATAAATTTGCATTTTTAAAGGAAATAGAAGAAGGATATTCCCTAGAGGGATATCTATATCCTTCAACCTATGAAATCTTTATAGGCTCCTCGGAAGAGGATGTCATAGGGAAGATGTTAGGTGAGTTCGAAAAAATCTATGAATCAGAAATAAAAGATAAACTTGCTGACTTTGATTTTACCCTCAATGAAGCAGTGACCTTAGCATCTATAATTGAAAGAGAAGGGAAACTGGATGAGGAGCGACCTATCATGTCAGGAGTATTTCACAATAGACTGGAAATAGGTATGAATTTACAATCCTGTGCCACTGTACAATATATTTTAGGGGAGAGGAAGGAAGTACTATCAACTGCTGAAACCCAAATTCCATCCCCATACAACACCTATATAAATGAGGGATTGCCACCTGGACCAATTGCATCACCTGGTAAGGTATCCCTAGTAGCAGCTGTCAATCCTCAAGATGTGGAATATCTATTCTTTGTTTTGACAGGGGATGATGGGAGTCACACCTTCACCAAGACCTATAATGAGCATTTACAGGCAAAACCTGATTAGTTTGTAAATACCAAAAAATAAAGATATTATTGATAATTAAACAAAAGAAATTAATAGGAAATCAATAAAATACACGCTCACGCTTTCGGACATGAATAATTCAAAAGTTCATTCAGGCACAAATCCTACAGTTTCTAATCCCGCAACCTCTACTTGGACTGCAGGATATAGTTCAGTAGTCCTTTGAAGGGCTTCGCTCAAAACAGTGGAAACTGCTTAACGGATTTCCGCTCTCATTCACTAAGAATTATCGTCATGCCCTGCAAATGTGCGTTTAGTATTTTTTATTGAATTTCATGTAATTTATTTATAGGGGATGGACCTGCTTGTGCCCAATAGTTGAAATTTCACCAACCATAATGTGCTCCCCAGGAAATCTTTGGGGAGT
>CAZZCQ010000262.1:0-2236 GCA_964652285.1 uncultured Tissierella sp. | reverse complement strand
TATAAAAGATTATCTACATGGGTCTTCTGATGAAGACGATATAGCTCAATTGATTGATATACTTCTCAAGTATTCTAAACAAAACTAAGAATTATTCTTTTTTGTAAACTTGAGAGATCTTGAGAAAATAGTTGAGATAATGATTCCCATGGCTATTGCTGCAGCTATAAATAGAGTTTCTGTGCCTGTAATTGCAGCTTGGGAATAATCCTTTTGAACTAAATATAGCATTGTGTAATACATGCCAGCACCAGGCACCAAGGGAACTATTCCAGGGTATATAAATACTGTTGCTGGTTTATTTAATTTAATTGCTAAAAATTCTCCTAATATACCTACAAGAATTGCTCCTAAAAAAGTACCAATTATTTTATCACTAGTTACTTGTACTATAATATGATTAAGCAGCCAAGAGAATCCGCCTGCTAGCCCTGTAGCTATAATAGAATCCATTGGAGCATAAAAATATACAGCAAAGCCAATTGTAGCAAAGAATCCTAGCACTAATTGATAAATTAAGTCAAAGAATACATTCATGTTTTAATCACCCTTCATATGTAAATATTCAATACTACCCAAACTCCAAAAGCAATTGCTAAAGCTAACAAGATTGCTTCCATACCTTTAGAGAGCCCTGATAAAGAATCACCATTCATAGTATCACGAATTGCATTAGTAATTGCAACACCAGGGACAAGATACATGATTGAACCTATGATTATCTTATCTAGATTAATGCCTAAACCAATCTTAACAGAAATACTGGCAAATAAAGATGCTAAAAATGCTCCAAGGAAATTATCTATGAAAAATGATAAGTTATACTTATTAGTTATATTCATTATAGTAATAACTAAGAAACTAGCAATATAGCTTGCTAGGAAATCTCTAAAACTGCCACCGAACATAAGGGTAAAAAAAGCACCTGCTGCAGCACCAAATATGGCTTTACTTAGTTTAGAATGGGTTTTCATTGTATTAATCTTTTCAATTACTTGTAAGCCTTCATCCAATGATATGTTAGAACTAACAAACTTCCTAGAAAAATCATTGATTTCATCAATTTTCTTCAAATTTATTGCTACATTTCGTACTCTTTTGAAATCAACATAATTATGGTTATCATATTCCAATGTGAGGAAGATTCCAGTCTGGGTAGTAAATGAGCTAATATTGAAGATGTTTTCTCTGGAGCTACAAATTCTTTCCATAGTATCTTCAACCCGATATGCTTCAGCTCCATTTCTAAGTAAAGCTTTTCCAGCGTTAATCGCTAGAGTCATAAGCTTTTTTGCTTCATCAGAATTCTCGATTATTAAATGATTCATTTTTACACCTCAAATAATTATTATATTGTAATTATGGTATAATAAATATATAATTATATTAAATTTTGATTTTACAAGTAGTATATTCTATTTGCAATCTTTATTCAAACATATAAACTATTATAATATGAAAAGGGGAAGATGTACATGAATTTTGATAACATTTCAAAAAATGACCCTTCCATAATGGAGATCATTCAAAAAGAAATTAAACGACAACAGAACCATATTGAGTTAATAGCATCGGAGAATTTCGTTAGTAAACAGGTTATGGAAGCTATGGGAAGTCCTTTAACCAATAAATATGCTGAAGGCTATCCGGGTAAGAGATACTATGGAGGATGTGAGATAGTTGATCTAGTAGAAGACCTAGCAATTGATAGATTGAAGAGATTATTTAATGCAGAGCATGCAAATGTACAACCACATTCTGGTTCAAATGCAAATTTAGGTGTTTATTTTGCAGTTCTCAATCCAGGTGATAAGGTGCTAGGTATGAATCTTTCTCAAGGGGGACACTTAACCCATGGTAGTCCAGTGAATATATCAGGATCATATTATAATTTTGTTGAGTATGGGGTGGACAAAGATACAGAGTTGATAGATTATGAAGAAATTAGAAGGATTGCAATAAAGGAAAGACCAAAATTGATAGTTGCAGGTGCAAGTGCATATCCAAGAATTATTGATTTTGAAAGGTTTAGAGAAATTGCTGATGAAGTAGATGCTTATTTAATGGTAGATATGGCCCATATTGCAGGGTTAATAGCAACAGGACTGCATCCAAGCCCAATACCATATGCTGATTTTGTTACAACAACTACTCATAAAACATTAAGAGGGCCAAGGGGAGGAGCAATTCTTTGCAAGGAGAAGTTTGCAAAGCTGATTGACAAGTCTATATTCCC
>CAZZCQ010000261.1:0-2275 GCA_964652285.1 uncultured Tissierella sp. | reverse complement strand
TACCATTTCTTATCCTAGTCAACATATCAGCTATTGGGTCTGTCATCATCTTAGCTACCTCCTTTCATAACTTCTACTACCAGCTGGCTTTTCTAACACCAGGTATTTCCCCTTTATATGCCAATTCTCTAAAACAAATACGGCACACTCCATATTTTCTCAAATATGCATGGGGTCTCCCACATATTTTACATCTATTATACTCTCTTGAGCTAAATTTCTGAGTTCTTTTTTGTTTAGCAATCATAGATTTTTTTGCCAAATTATCTCCCTCCTCCTTTACTTTCTAAAGGGCATTCCCATCTCTTCTAAGAACACTCTAGCTTCTTCATCAGTCTTTGCAGTTGTTACTACAACTATATCTAATCCTCTGATGGATTCTACCATATCATACTCAATTTCAGGGAAGATTAATTGTTCCTTAATACCAAGTGCATAATTTCCTCTACCATCAAAAGAAGCGCTACTCACACCTCTAAAGTCCCTTACTCTTGGCAAAGCAATATTCATTAATTTATCTAAGAAATCGTACATCTTTTGTCCTCTAAGAGTAACTTTTGTACCAACTTTCATCCCTTCACGCAATTTAAAGTTAGCAATTGATTTTTTCGCATGAGTTTGTACTGGCTTCTGACCTGTAATAATTTCTAATTCCTTAACTGCAGATTCCAACATCTTAGGATTGTCTTTAGCTTCACCAACTCCCATGTTTACGACTATCTTTTCAAGTCTCGGTACTTCCATTATATTTTTATATTGAAATTTTTCCATTAAAGATTTTACAACTTCGTTTTCATATTTTTCTTTTAATCTGGAAGTCATTTCTATTACCTCCCCTCTGACTATTTATCTAAAACTTTTCCACATTTCCTGCAAACTCGTACCTTATTACCATTTATTACATCGTAGCCTACTCTAACTCCCTTTTGGTCCTTGTCACAGTATAACATCACTTTAGAAGCATTGATTGCCCCTTCAAGTTTCACAATGCCACCTGGTTTTGTTGGCCCCATTGGTTTGTTATGCTTGGTAATCATATTTACACCTTCAACTATTACTTTATTCTTATCAGGGATTGCTTTTAATACCTTACCAATTTTCCCTGCATCTTTTCCAGAAATTACAACAACTTTGTCTCCATTTTTAACATGCATACTATACACCTCCTCTTATAGTACTTCCGGTGCTAAGGATATGATTTTCATAAAGTTTCCTCTTCTTAATTCCCTTGTAACAGGTCCAAAGATACGTGTCCCTGTTGGATTCTTATCATCCTTTATAATCACAGCTGCATTGTCATCAAATTTTATATAGGAGCCATCATTTCTTCTAACTCCATATTTAGTCCTAACAACAACAGCTTTTACTATTTCTCCCTTTTTTACAACACCACCTGGCGTTGCGCTCTTTACAGTACAAATGACTATATCGCCAATTTGAGCATATCTTTTGTTTGTTCCTCCAAGAACTCTTATAACCAGAACTTCTTTTGCTCCTGAATTATCAGCAACTCTCATGCGACTCTCAACTTGGATCATTAGAATACCTCCTTCCAAATAAAGGACTATTTAGCCTTTTCTATTATGTTCATTACTCTCCAATGTTTATCTTTGCTTAGTGGTCTTGTTTCCATGATTCTAACAACATCACCTATACCACATGTGTTTTCTTCATCATGTGCTTTAAATCTTGAAGTTTTCTTTAATTGTTTCTTATATAAAGGGTGTGTTTCAAAAGTTTCAACCGCAACAACTACCGTTTTATCCATCTTGTCACTTACTACTGTACCTACTCTGACTTTACGTTTGCCTCTTTCCACTTGAGATTAAACCTCCTTTCTTATCCCGAGTTCCCGTTCTCTTAAAATAGTTTTTACACGGGCTATATCTTTCCTTACAACCTTGATTCTTAAGGGGTTATCTAATTGACCTGTAGCCAATTGAAATCTCAAATTAAATAGTTCAGATTTTAGTTCTAATAATTTGCTATCCAGCTCTTTTCCTGATAATTGGCGAACTTCTTTAGCTTTCATTAGCTTCACCACCCTTTTCTTGTCCTTCATCACGTGTAACGAATTTAGTCTTTATGGATAGTTTGTGAGCTGCTAACCTCATAGCTTCTCTAGCATCTTCTTCAGATACTCCGCCCATTTCAAACAATATTCTACCAGGCTTAACTACAGCTACCCAGTATTCTGGTGTACCTTTACCTGAACCCATACGAGTCTCAGCTGGTTTCTCTGTAACTGGCTTGTTTGGGAAAATCTTAATCCAGA
>CAZZCQ010000260.1:0-2280 GCA_964652285.1 uncultured Tissierella sp. | reverse complement strand
GTAAAATCACTATCCGTCATAGAGGTGGTGGAGCTAAGAGAAAATACAGAATAATTGATTTTAAAAGAGATAAAGATGGAATACCAGGACATGTTGCTTCAATAGAATATGATCCAAATAGAACAGCAAACATAGCACTTATAAACTATGTAGATGGTGAAAAGAGATATATAATAGCTCCTCATGGTTTAAAGGTAGGGGATATAATAGAATCTGGTGAAGATGCGGATATTAAAATAGGCAATGCATTAAAACTAAAAGATGTTCCAGTAGGTACAACAGTTCATAATGTAGAGCTAAAACCGGGCAAAGGTGCCCAATTGGTTAGGTCAGCAGGTTCAGAAGCTCAATTGATGGCTAAGGAAGGCAAATATGCACAACTAAGATTACCATCTGGTGAATTTAGACTTGTAAGTGTGGAGTGCCGTGCTACTATCGGTCAAGTAGGAAATATATCACATGAGCTTATAACTCTTGGTAAGGCTGGTAGAACAAGACATTTAGGCAAAAGACCTAGCGTTAGAGGTAGTGCAATGAATCCAGTAGACCATCCACATGGTGGTGGAGAAGGTAGAGCACCTATTGGTATGCCTGCACCATCAACTCCTTGGGGTAAACCAACCTTGGGCTATAAGACTAGAAAGAAGAATAAGAAATCTGATAAATATATCGTAAGAAGGAGAACCAAATAGACAAATTATCTGGAAGGAGGAATTTTCATGGGTAGATCTTTAAAAAAGGGACCTTTTATAGATGATCATCTTCTAAAAAAAGTAGAAGAATTAAATGCAAAGAATGAAAAAAAAGTTATAAAGACATGGTCACGTCGTTCTACAATATTCCCAGAATTGGTTGGGCATACAATAGCTGTTCATGATGGTAGAAAACATGTACCTGTATATATTACTGAAGACATGGTAGGACATAAGTTAGGTGAATTTGTTACAACTAGAACTTTTAGAAGTCATGTTAATAAAACTGAAAAGTCATCAGTAGTCAGATAGAGTGAGAAAAGGAGGTAATCATAGTGGAAGCAAAAGCGATAGCTAAATATGTTCGAATTTCGCCATTGAAGGTTAACTATATTTGCAGGGAAATAACAGGAAAACAAGTCGATGAAGCTCTATCAATATTGAAATTCACGCCAAAAAAAGGTGCGAAAGTCCTAGAAAAAGTATTAAATTCTGCAATTGCGAATGCAGAAAATAATTTGAATCTGGATAGAGAAAACTTATATGTATATAAAGCTTATGCTAATGATGGTCCTCATATGAAAAGGTGGAGACCAAAAGCCAAAGGCATGGCGTATCCAATATTAAAAAGAAGTAGCCATATTGGAGTTGTTGTTAAAGAACTTGATTAGAAAAGGAGGGATAGTTAATGGGTCAAAAAGTAAACCCACATGGTTTAAGAGTTGGAATTATTAAAGACTGGGATTCAAAATGGTACGCAGACAAAAAGAACTTTAATAATTATCTAATAGAAGACCACAAAATCCGAGAATATGTGAAAAAGAAATTGTTTTTATCAGGAATATCTAAAATTGAAATAGAAAGAGCTGCTAATAAAATTAAACTTTCAATATATACTGCTAAACCTGGAATGGTCATTGGTAGAGGTGGTTCAGGAGTAGAAGAACTAAGATTAGACATTGAGAAACTAACAAAGAAATCTGTAGTAGTGAATGTTGAAGAGATTAAAACGCCAGAGCTAGATGCTCAATTGGTAGCTGAAAATATTGCATCACAACTTGAAAGAAGAGTATCTTTTAGAAGAGCTATGAAACAAGCTATCCAAAGAACCATGAGATTTGGAGCTAAGGGTATCAAAACTCAAGTAGCAGGAAGAGTTGGTGGAGCGGATATGGCTAGAACAGAAGGATATAGTGAAGGAACTATACCCCTACAAACATTAAGAGCAGATATCGATTACGGTTTTGCTGAAGCTAATACTACTTATGGTAAGCTTGGTGTTAAAGTATGGCTATATAAAGGAGAAGTTCTTCCTACTAAAAAAGTAGATAATAAAGATAATAATGAAACAGTTGAGTAAAAACTGTAGGAAGGAGGAAGTTTATAATGTTAATGCCTAAAAGAGTTAAGTATCGTAGAGTTCATAGAGGTAGAATGAAAGGTAAAGCACAAAGAGGCAATACTATAACATATGGTGAATATGGTTTACAAGCATTGGAACCAACATGGATTACTGCAAATCAAATAGAAGCAGCTAGACGTGCTATGACTAGATATGTTAGAAGAGGTGGAAATATCTGGATTAAAA
>CAZZCQ010000259.1:0-2289 GCA_964652285.1 uncultured Tissierella sp. | reverse complement strand
AGGGGACACTAGATTTTCTCTTTATATTGATACAGGAGCAGTATGGTTAGTAGGAGTTCCATTAGCATTTATTGGTGCTTCATTGTTTAAGCTTCCAATACATTATCTGTTCTTAATAGTTTCGTTTGAAGAAGTTGTTAAATTTTTAGTATCATTACCACGAGTATTATCAAAGAAATGGATAAAAGATTTAACTTAGGTGATAAAGAAAATCCTCTCTTAAGATAGAGAGGATTTTTCTTTATCTTGGGATACAAATAATTTGGCCTATTTGAAGGTTGTTTGGATTTATCCCTGGATTGACTCTCATAATAGCATCTACAGTAGTGTTAAATCTGATTGCTAGATTATAAAGAGTGTCTCCAGATTTTATTGTATAAGGTTGAGAACCTGCAGGGCAAGTTGGTGGTGGTGTAGTACCACAATTTACTCCTAATGCTGTCCAGGTCTGTACTCCAACAATACCATCGACTACAAGATTTCTACTTCTTTGGAATGCCATTACAGCTGATTGAGTTTGACTACCAAAGATACCATCTATAGGACCAGGATTGAATCCAAATGACAATAGACGTCGTTGTAGTTCAGTTACAGATGCTCCTCTACTTCCTACTCTTAATGTTGGACATGGTTGAGTTGGCGGTGGAGGTGGTGTCGATGTTGGTATACAAATCACTTGACCAATAAATAATCTATTAGGATCTACACCGGGATTAGCTCTCATTATAGCGTCTACTGTAGTATTAAATCTAGGTGCTAGATTAAAGAATGTGTCTCCGGATCTAATTACATAAGAAGTAGTGCCAGGACCACAGTGATTGTTTGACATATCAAATCCTCCTTTTCGCAAAAATATCTTACTTAGATTATTATATTCATGAGAAAAATATCTGTTCTAATTTTATGAGAAGCAGCCTATATATTTGCGTAGGTATGGTAATATAGAGGAAAGATATACATGATGTTGAAATTAGATTAGGAGGGTATCTATGGGCTTGCTTGCAGGGGATATTGTTGAAGGAGAAATCATTGACTTCAGCCATGAGGGAAATGGAGTAGTAAAGGTCGATGACTTCACTATATTTACAAATAGGGGATTAATAGGAGATATAGTCAAGGTAAGAATAGATAAATTGAAAAAGAATTATGCAATAGGGTCAGTAGTGGAGATTATTGAGCCATCAAAGGATAGGGTAGAGTTGGACTTCACTCTACATGAAAGCAAGGGTGGTATTCCCCTAATTGAATATAGCTATCAAAAGCAACTGGAATGGAAAAAGAGTAAGGTAAAAAAGGACTTAGAAAAGATTGCGGGTATAACTGATGTAGTGGTCAAGGATACCATATGTATGGATAATCCCTATAGATATAGAAATCATGTACAGATAGCAGTAGGAGAGAAGAATAGGAAAACTGTTATAGGATTTTATGAAGTAAATAGTAATGAGATAGGGTATTGAAGCTGATTAGATTTTGGATAGATAGATATGGTATTAAAGCATATGATAGAAGAACAAAAAAAGGGATACTCCGTCATATAGGCATGAGATTCAACAAGGATAATGAGGTAATGCTTATCTTAGTCACAGGCAGTGATAGCTTACCAAGGATAAAAGAATTGGTTCATTTGTCAGGAACAGAAAATATAGTGAGTATATATCAAAACATAAACAAGATAAATTCCTCAGTTACCTATGGAAGGCAATATAAAAAGCTCTTTGGAAAAGATTTTATTGAAGATTTTATTGGAGACTATAAATTCAATATATCACCTAATTCCTTCTTTCAAGTTAATAGAACGCAGACAGAGGTTTTATATAGAAAAGCCATAGAATTTTTGGATTTAGACGAGGATGATATAGTTTATGACCTTTATTGTGGAATAGGCACTATATCATTGTTTGTAGCTGATAGGGTAAAGAAGGTATATGGAATAGAGGTGGTTGAAAAAGCCATAGAAGATGCAAAGAAAAATGCAAAGATAAACAATATAGATAATGCAGAGTTTAAACTAGGCAAAACAGAAGAAATCTTCCCTAAGATGACCAGAGCAGGAGTAAAAGCTAATAAACTAGTCCTAGATCCACCTAGAAAAGGTTGTGAAAAAGAAACCCTTGAGGCTATAATAGACCTAAATCCAGAAAGACTAGTATATGTGTCATGCAACCCATCAACCTTGGCTAGGGATCTTAAGTATTTGGTGGAGAATGGTTATAAGGTAGTTGAAGTACAGCCAGTGGATATGTTTCCTCATACAGCACATGTGGAGTGCATAGCGTTGATACAAAG
>CAZZCQ010000258.1:0-2290 GCA_964652285.1 uncultured Tissierella sp. | reverse complement strand
ATGACATTGAAGAGATTACCTATGAGGAACTAGAAGAAAGTGCTAGTGATGTCATATATGAAATAAAACAATTGTTAAATACTTTCAATAGAGGCAAGATACTTAGAGATGGTCTAAAGACCGTAATACTAGGAAAACCTAATGTTGGTAAATCCTCTCTGTTAAATGCAATGCTTAGGGAGAATCGTGCTATAGTGACAGATATACCTGGTACTACTAGAGATATTATAGAGGAATATCTAAATATCGATGGAATTCCTTTAAAGATTATAGATACTGCTGGAATAAGAGATACTGAAAATATAGTTGAGAAAATAGGTGTTGATAAGGCTAAAAAATCCATAGAATTTGCTGATTTAATCATTGCAATCTTCGATGTTTCTAGGGATTTATCACAAGAGGATTTTAAGATAATAGAGCTAATCAAAGGCAAGAGATCCTTGGTATTATTAAATAAAACAGATTTACCAAATAGATATACAGGTGAGCATTTAGAGAAATTATTAGAAGGGCAAGATGTCATCTATACATCCATAAGCACTGAAGTAGGTATTGATGTATTGGAAGATGCCATCAAGAAGATGTTCTATTCAGGTGAAATTGAGTTGAATTCAGACCTTGTGGTTACAAATATTAGACACAAGAATCAATTGGAAAAAGCATTGAAAAACATTGAGAGCGCTCATAATGATATAAAGGCATCTATACCATTGGATTGTGTAGAGGTTGATTTAAGGAATTGTTGGGAGAACTTAGGAGAGATTTCAGGTGAATCCATAAGCGAGGATATCTTAGATAGAATATTTTCCGAGTTTTGCATAGGAAAGTAGAAGAAAGGTGAGCAGCATGGAAGATACAAAACAATATTATGCTGATAATTATGATGTAGTAGTTATAGGAGCTGGCCATGCAGGAGTAGAGGCTGCATTGGCAAGCAGTAGG
This sequence comes from uncultured Tissierella sp., assembly GCA_964652285.1. Lineage (GTDB taxonomy): Bacteria > Bacillota > Clostridia > Tissierellales > Tissierellaceae > JAAYTL01. The sequence continues at coordinate 1,348 of CAZZCQ010000258.1, read as the reverse complement.
ATGGGCATGAAAACATTGATATTGACTATAAGTTTAGATTCTATAGTTGCTTTGTCATGCAATCCTAACATTGGGGGAACAGGTAAGGGCCATCTTGTGAGAGAGATAGATGCATTGGGTGGAGAGATGGCTATTAATATAGATAAATCCTTTATACAAAGTAGGATGCTTAATACTTCAAAAGGACCAGCTGTACACTCATTAAGAGTACAAGCTGACAAGAAGAAATATCAAACTGAGATGAAAAAGGTTCTAGAGGATGAGCCTAATCTAAGAATGATTCAAGGTGAGGTTGTAGATATTGTTTTAGAAGAAAACAAGGTTAAAGGTGTGGTTACAAGAACTGGAGCTTTTTATGAATGTAAGGCAATAGTATTAGCGACAGGAACATATTTAAAGGGAAGGGTTCATATAGGAGAGGTTAATTATTCCTCAGGCCCTGATGGCATGTTTCCATCCAACCTGTTATCAGATTCCCTAAAAGAAAAAGGATTTAACTTAAAAAGGATGAAAACAGGTACCCCAGCAAGGGTACATAGCGATAGTATTGACTACTCAGTAATGGAGATACAGCCAGGGGATAATGGAGTAGTACCATTTTCCTTTATGAATGTAGATAAGAACTTGGACATTGAACAGGTACCTTGCTATTTGACATATACAACTGAAAAGATGCATGAGATCATTAGGGAGAATTTACATCGATCCCCAATGTATGCGGGGGTAATCGAAGGTATAGGACCTAGATATTGTCCTTCTATCGAAGATAAAGTTGTAAAGTTTGCTGACAAAAATAAACATCAAGTCTTTATAGAACCTGAAGGATTATCGACAAAAGAGATGTATGTACAAGGGGTTAGCTCTAGTCTTCCTGAGGAAATACAAAAAAAGATGTATAAGGAGATAATAGGACTTGAGAAAGTTAGATTCATGAGATCAGCTTATGCAATAGAATATGATGCAATTGATGCAACTATCTTAAAACGCAATTTAGAACATAAGGACATTGAGAATCTTTTCTTTGCTGGTCAAATTAACGGTTCATCAGGATATGAAGAGGCAGCAGCACAGGGACTTATGGCTGGAATAAATGCTGTACAAAACATTAGAAATCTTGAGCCATTTATATTGGATAGATCAGAAGCATATATTGGTGTATTAATAGATGATTTAGTTACTAAGGAAACCAATGAGCCTTATAGAATGATGACTTCAAGGGCAGAATATAGGTTGACACTTCGCCAAGATAATGCTGACTTAAGACTTACTAAAAAAGGGTATGAGCTTGGGCTAGTAAGAGAAGAAAGATATCAAAGGCTCTTGGAAAAGGAAAAGGCTGTTGACTATG
>CAZZCQ010000257.1:0-2302 GCA_964652285.1 uncultured Tissierella sp. | reverse complement strand
TTGATTGGTTATTTGTTTTTATTAAATCGTTGGGAAAGAATTGATGAATTATTGGATAGTAATTTAGCTATTGATGAAGAACGCTTAAGTGCTGAAGTGGCTATCTTTGCAGATAAAAGTAGTATAGATGAGGAATTAGTAAGACTCAAAAGTCATATCAAGCAATTTAAAAGTATATTAGATGAAGATGATGCTATAGGTAGAAAATTAGACTTTCTTATTCAAGAATTCAATAGAGAAATCAATACTATCGGAAGCAAAGCTAACGATATAATAATTTCAAAATATGTAGTAGAATTAAAAGCGGAATTAGAGAAGATTAGAGAACAAGTACAAAATATAGAGTAAATAGGAGGATTATATATGTCCATTAAACTAATTAATATTGGGTTTGGGAATATGGTATCTGCTAATAGGATTATTGCAGTAGTTAGCCCAGAATCAGCTCCTATTAAGAGATTGATACAAGATACAAGGGAAAAAGGCTTGCTTGTAGATGCTACCTATGGTCGAAAAACTAGAGCTGTCATCATAACTGATAGTAATCACATAATTCTAGCAGCAGCTCAACCTGAGACTATAGTTAACCGAATGACTATAAAAGATGAAAAGAACTAATGAAAGCTGGTGGTTGGAAATGGCAAAAGGATTTTTATTGGTGATATCTGGACCATCTGGTTCTGGGAAAGGCACTGTTAGTAAAGAGTTATTGAGTAGAAATAATGATATTATATTTTCAATATCAGTAACTACTAGAAAACCTAGAGCAATAGAAAAGGATGGTCTTAATTATTTCTTTATTAGTGAAGAGGACTTCCATAAGAGAGTTGAAAACAATGAATTCTTAGAATATGCATTTGTGCATTCAAATTATTATGGAACACCTAAAGACTTTGTAATAAAGGAAATCGAAAAAGGTGAGATAGTACTTCTTGAGATAGATGTGCAAGGTGCTTTGCAAATAAAGGAGAACTTTAAGAATGTAGTATTTGTATTCTTATTACCTCCAACCATGGATGAATTGAAGAATAGAATAATTAAAAGAGCTACGGAATCAGAGGAGGATATAGAGACTAGATTTAAGAATGCTTTTCAAGAGTTGGATTTCGTGGGAGAATACGATTATTTTGTTGTAAATGATATAGTAGAGGATGCTGTTTCAGATATCGAGAACATTATCAGAGCTGAAAAATTAAGAGTTAAAAGGCATTCAGATATTAAGAAAAAAGTGATGAAAAAGGAGGAATATTGATGCTAAATCCATCATTCGATCATGTTTTAAAAAAAGGAGATAGTAGATATACCCTAGTGATGTTGACTGCAAAGAGGGCACGCCAAATAGTAGATGGCAGTGAACCTCTAGTGGAAACTGAGTCCAACAAGCCTGTAACTATAGCAATCGAAGAGATAGTATCTGGGAAGGTTAAATATAAGAACCCAACAATAAATAGTATAAAGTAGGTGACAAATGTGTTAAAAGGAAAGACCATAATACTAGGAGTAACTGGGGGGATAGCAGCATACAAAGCTGTTGATTTAGTTAGTAAATTGACTAAACAAAATGCTAATGTTGAAGTGATTATGACTGATGCAGCTACTGAATTCATAAATCCACTGACATTTCAAACTATGTCCAATAATCCAGTTCATACTAGTATGTTCAATAAAATAGATAGATTCGATGTAGAGCATATTGCTTTGGCAAAAAAGGCTGATATGATCTTGGTTGCTCCTGCGACAGCCAATACCATTGGAAAAATTGCAAATGGTCTAGCTGATAATCTTTTAACTACGGTTATAATGGCATCCCATGCTAAGATTGTTTTTGCATCCGCGATGAATACTGAGATGTATAATAATCCAATCCATCAAGAAAACATGAACAAACTAAAAGGACTTGGCTATGAGTTTATTCAACCAGGAGTTGGGCTATTGGCATGCGGAGATTATGGTGCTGGTAAAATGGCAGAGCCAGTTGATATAGTTGAGTATGTAATTGATTCATTTGTAGAAAAGGATCTATTAGGTAAAAAAATTCTTATTACAGCTGGACCGACTATTGAACCATTAGATCCAGTAAGATATATAACTAATCATTCTAGTGGTAAAATGGGATTTCTATTAGGTAAAGAGGCAATTAGCCGAGGAGCAGAGGTTGTTCTTATTTCTGGGCCAACATGTTTGGATACACCTAAGGGAGTTGAGCTTGTAAAGGTAAATACCACTAAAGACATGTTTGAAGCAGTAGGTAAATATTTTGATAATTGTGATGTATTAATAAAAGCAGCAGCACCAGCAGATT
>CAZZCQ010000256.1:0-2302 GCA_964652285.1 uncultured Tissierella sp. | reverse complement strand
CTGCATCAATCATAATGTATGAAGTGATGAGAAGTAGAAATATCTATTTGTGATTAGAAATAAATGGTGCTATAATCGATGGTAGAGATTTGACTAGATGGAGGGAAGAAGATGAAGGAAAAACTTGGAGAGATTGAAGAATTAACTCTTAATAGACTTAAGGATATAGACAATCTAAAAGAATTAGATGACTTAAGAGTTAAAATCTTAGGGAAAAAAGGTGAATTAACTGCAATATTAAGAGACATGGGAAAACTCTCTGCTGAAGAAAGGCCAATAGTTGGACAAATGGCAAATCAAGTTAGGAGCAAAATCGAAGAGGGTATCCAATCTAGAAAAGAGTATTTTAGTGATAAGTCTAAAAAGGAGAAGTTAGAGAAAGAGAAAATTGACATCACAATCTCAAGCAATAATAAGATATTAGGCCATAGACATCCTTTGATGGTTACAATAGATGAATTAGAGGATTTGTTTATTAGTATGGGGTTTAGTGTAATTTTAGGACCTGAAATAGAAACAGTTGAAAATAATTTTGATGCTTTAAATTCGCCAGATAATCATCCTTCTAGGGACTTATCGGATACATTTTATATAACCAAGGATACCTTATTAAGAACACATACATCTCCTGTTCAGATCAGAGCGATGCGAGAATTAGGGGCTCCTATTAGGATGGTATCTGCTGGTAGAACATTTAGATTTGATGATGTAGATGATACCCACTCTCCTATGTTCCACCAATTAGAAGGACTAGTTGTAGATGAAAATATCTCCATGGCTAATCTAATCCATACCTTGGATATATTTATAAGAGAGTTATTTGGAAAGGACATGAAAACCAGATATCGACCTCATTATTTTCCATTTACTGAGCCAAGTGCTGAAGTAGATGTTTCCTGTATAAAATGTAGAGGTGAAGGATGCCCAGAATGTAATTTTACTGGATGGAGCATGGAGCTTTTAGGTTGTGGAATGGTTCATCCTCAAGTTCTAGAGAATTGTGGCATAGATTCAGAAAGATATACTGGATTTGCCTTTGGCTTGGGAGTAGATAGAATCACCATGGTAAAACACGAAATCAATGATATAAGATTATTGTTTGAAAATGATAATAGATTCTTAGAACAATTTTAGTTAAGGAGGTATAAAATGCTACTACCTGTTAAATGGTTAAAGGATTATATAAAAACAGATAAAACTGGAAAGGAATTAGCTGATGGACTTACATACTCAGGATCCCATGTAGAATCAATATACTCCTTAAATAAAGGTGTTGAAAATGTAGTCATTGGTAAAATATTAGAGATAGAGACTCATCCTAATGCGAATAAATTAGTAATCTGTAAGGTTGATATTGGAGAAAGAATCATAAGTATCGTAACTGGTGCACCAAATGTATCTGAAGGGATATATGTTCCTATTGCCTTGGTAGGTGCTAAATTACCTGGCGATATGGTCGTAGAAAGGACAGAATTTAGAGGTGTTGAGTCTGAAGGCATGTTATGTTCCTTAAAGGAGCTAGGTTACAATGATAATGTGATCAGCAAGTATACTAGAGATGGAATATTCATATTCAATGAAGAAGTAGATTTAGGAGCTGATGTGGTTGATATATTGGGTTTAAATGATGAGGTTATAGAATTGGAGATAACCCCAAATAGACCTGATTGTCTGAGTATTCTTGGTTTGGCAAGGGAGGCATCTGCAACCTTCAATATTCCACTACGAGAGCCTGAAATATTAATAAACAATGAAGAGGACCATATATCAAACTATTTAAATGGTATTGAAATAGAAAGTGATAATTGTATAAGATATTATGCTAAGGTTATTAAAGATGTAAAAATTCAGGAATCTCCACTATGGTTACAAATCAAGCTGATGGAGGCTGGCATGCGTCCTATTAATAATATTGTAGATATAACAAATTATGTAATGCTTGAATATGGTGAACCACTACATGCTTTTGATGTGTCCACATTGGAAGGCAATCGAATAATAGTCAGGCAAGCAGAAGTTGGAGAGAAGCTAGTGACTCTGGATAATGTTGAAAGAGAATTAGATGAAAGCGACTTAGTTATTGCTGATATCAACAAACCTGTAGCAATAGCTGGAGTTATGGGAGGATTGGATTCAGAAATTACTGATGACACAAGAGCTGTATTATTTGAAGGTGCAAATTTTAATCCAAAGAGTATAAGACTTACTGGAAAACGATTTGGGCTTAGATCAGAGGCATCTAATAGATTTGAAAAGGGGATTGATCCTAATCTATCTAGTGTAGCTGTTGATAGATGTTGCC